>JBMFXK010000137.1:0-7440 GCA_049964315.1 Clostridia bacterium
TGTCGGGGTCCGGCCGGCCGTGCATGAGGCGCCCAGGCCCGGTCTGGACCGAAGACCAGTTCGTCCCAAGATCGCGCCTCGGCAGCCCTGCGACGCCGCTATTGTCCCCAGCGAGGCCAAAACTGGGGCAACCGGCCGGGACATACGACGCGGATCGACTTCAAGTCCGTATCAGCCCGCAGCCTGCCGACGAAGAGGGATTACTCGATGGCCGCGAAAGATATCCCCGACCGTCAAACCGATGCGGTCGTACACCGCGCCCGGAACGCCGATGTCGGCCAGGTAGAGCCGACCCACGAACGGTCGGGCTTCAGGGGTGATTAGGCCGGCTTTCGGGAGAGCCAGTGTCAGGGTGGCCGTCGCCCTGACCACGGGCCCGGTGGGGAAGCCAGCGGTCGGGTCAAGTCCTGAAGGCACATCGAGGGCCAGCACCGGGGTCCCGGCTCTCGACGCCAGGGCAGCCAGTTCCGCGGTTAAGCCCACAAGGGGTCCACGAAGTCCGTATCCGACCAGTGCATCAATGACCAGAGAAGCCCGCTGCGCTTGTTCCAGAATATGGCTTAGTCCCGTGGGGGTGGCAGTCGTCACGGCCACGCCCATCCGGTTGAGAACACCACGTTGCATGCGAGTGGTCTCGGCCAAATCTTCGGCGGCCAGAATCACTCGGATGGGCCACCCCGATCCGGAAAGCCGGCGCGCGGCGACGAGGCCGCCACCTCCGTTCCCACCCCTTCCAGCCAGGATCAGGATAGGCCCGGTTCGCTCCCGCTGTGCCTCTCGCATGCGTCGAGCTAGGGACGCCAGGGCCGCCCCGGCGTTTTCCATCATCAGCGGAAGGCCGATCCCGTAGTCGTCGGTCATCACACGGTCGACTTCCGTCATTTCCGCTGCACTCACGCAGGGGACATCCATCCCGCGATAGCGGATCCCCGCCACGACCCTATCTGCCTCCCAACTGGCGGCTCTTAGGCATTCTGAACTGCGGACCATCGCTTAGGCCACCTCGTCTTTCGGATCGATACGAGACGTCGACACCGCTCCGTATGTGGCTACGGCATACGGCACCACAAAGGTCAGGAGAATCTTGAGCGCCAGTGTCCCCGTCATGTGCCCCGAGAGCAGAACGCCCCCGTGGTTGATAAGGGCTAGAACGGTCCCCACAACGAGCGCGGTCTTAGTGGCCGTCTTCACCAGCGGAGGATAGAAGATGGCCTCGAGCTGCCGCTTGACCACCGGGCCGTCGCGCGTCTCGAAGCGGCAATACAGCTCGCGGCTTCCTAACCGACGAGGACCCGGCATCGGTTCCCACCCTCTCCGTCTTGAAAATTCCGAGCCATGCGTCAGCAGTGTCGACCGACGAACCCACGGACAGACCGGCACTCCGAGGGACCGCCCTCCGAGCTCATTGGACTCCAGCCTGCGCGATCCGTGCATTCGGATTTGGCGTATGGGCGTACATCCCTGAGTTGTGCGCGCTCATCCCGTCCCACGTCAGCGAGCCGCCGCTGCCGCACAGCGCCCGCTGCCTATGCGACAACACGCGCGGTCAGCCGCGGGACGTGGAAGGAACCACCGTGTTCACCCGTTGACCGTCGTCGCCTCTCCATGGAACACGCTCATGGCGCTGCCGATCTGCTATCTGGTTCGCACCCTGTCCTCGATCATACTCTCCCGCCGACCGTCCCACACCCTTTGGAGCCCTGTCCGCGGCCTTCATCGCGTCCCATGCCTCAGGTTCTCCCCTCATATTCGACCGCGTGAGCACGGTACTCGCAGGGACATCCCCCAAACGGCGGCAAGCGGGCAACTTCGTGACGCGTTGGTGCCAGTCCGCCACGACGGAGATGGCCAGCGGTGTGCGAATGACCGCGCAGCCAAGCCGTCCTTTCGTGACTTAAATTACAGATCCAAAAGCAACGCATGCCGCTTGGTAGAGAGGTGACGAACTCAAAGCGCCGTGGCTCGCCCCTGGGTTCACAAAACCACCGAGGGGCTCTTCGGTTATTGTTTGCCGGCGGTCGTAGCGGTCAAATAGTGAGGCGGTCAGTGCACCGCATGAGAAAGGGGGGACGGATGGCAAGCGACGTGCCCCGTCCGAGTTCTCCGGCCCAGGATAATCCCATCGCCGATTATGGCCTGATCGGCGATGCGCATGGAGTGGCCCTGGTCAGTCGTGACGGCAGCATCGATTGGGCCGGGTTTCCCCATGTTGACAGTCCCGCCTTCTTCCTTCGCTTGCTGGATCGAGACCGGGGAGGCTTTTTTCGGATCGGACCCCGGAGCCCCGCCAACCGGATTGACCGTCGTTACATCCCCGAGACAAACGTGCTCGAGACCACGTTTCACACGTCGACCGGGGTCCTCCGCCTCCGGGACGCCTTTGACGTGGGCTCTCGCATGCTCCATGGTTCGGGAGAGTCGCGGGGCCACCGTATTCTCCGCCTTGCGGAGTGCACGGCCGGATATGTCGAACTGGAATGGGTCCTGTCGCCTACTCCGGATTATGCCCGCCAACGCCCAGTCCTCGAGCGATGGAGCCCGCAAGCCGCATGCTGGCGTTGGAAGAACGGGGCGGCAGGGCTGGCCGTTTCGGCACCCCTCTACGTGGAGGGGACGACGGCCAGCGGTGCCGCGTGTCTGCATACTGGGCAGCGGGTAGCGTGGGTCGTCAGTGACACGCCCATCTCGAGCATCCTGCCGGATGTGGTCGCCGACCGCCTCCAGATTGTCGCGGACTACTGGCGCGCCTGGTCCAGCTCATGCCGTTACGACGGCCCGCATCGGGAGATGGTGATTCGCAGTGCGCTAGTGCTGAAGCTTCTGACCCACGAACCGACGGGCGCCATCGTCGCGGCCCCCACCGCGTCCCTGCCTGAGTCTTTTGGTGGCGAGCGCAACTGGGACTATCGATACTGTTGGCTTCGAGACGCCACGTTCACCCTCCACGCCCTGGAGCTTCTGGGCTACACGGACGAGGCGCACGACTTTATGCACTGGATTCAAGGGGTCTGCATGGCGTGCGGCGTGGATCTCCAGATCATGTATGGAGTCCAAGGCGAGCGCGATCTGACCGAGGTGCGCCTCGATCATCTGAGGGGCTACCGCGATTCCCGGCCGGTTCGGATCGGCAATGGGGCCTTCAATCAGAGACAACTGGACGTCTTCGGAGAAGTGTTGGACAGCGCGTATCTGTTTTTCAGTGGTTCGGAGAGCGCCGTCCGGTACCACGAGGCGTTGAGCGGCACCATGTGGGGCCTCCTGAGAAGTCTGGTGGACTACGTGGCCGCTCACTGGCCGGAGCCTGATCGGGGCATCTGGGAGGTAAGGGGAGGGCCGCAACAGTTCCTCCATTCCAAAGTTCTGTGCTGGGTGGCATTGGACCGCGGCATTAGACTCGCGGAAATCCATCGTCTCGAGGCTGACCTCCCCACCTGGCGCCGTGAGCGGCACCGGGTCCGGGGAGCCATCTACCGCTTAGGGTACTCGCGGCGAATAGGGGCCTTTACCCAGGCCTTCGGTCGCGAAACGTTGGATGCGAGCGCTCTTTTGATGCCCAGTCTGGGTTTCATTCGCGCCCGCGATCCACGGATGCTCCGCACGATCCAGGTCATTCAAGAGGAACTGGTCGAAAACGGCATGGTCCGTCGATATAAGACGGACGACGGTCTACCTGGCCGCGAGGGTGCCTTTTCCCTCTGCACGTTCTGGCTAGTGGACTGCCTCGTGCTGATCGGGCGCCGGGAGGAGGCCTGCGCGCTGTTTGAAGCCATGCTCGGCCGCGCCAACGACCTCGGGCTGTACTCGGAGGAGATTGATCCTCAGACGGGCGAATTTCTCGGAAACTTTCCCCAGGGCTTTACCCATATCGCCCTCATCCGCTCGGCCCTACTGCTTGCGTCCGAGACGCCCAAAGTCGTCTAACTCTCAAGACATCACCTCGGTCGCTCTCGTCAGGTCAGAATTACACGCGGCCGCGGACCCGCAGATCCATATCGCGGCCCGACCACCAGGTCCCCCAGCCATGGACCGGCAGCCCGGCCGGCAAGTATGTGGTGTTGTGTGAAACACCTCGCAGAACTTCGTCATCTCGGCCGATAGAGTAGCCATGAGGAGGCGAATCAGATGGCAGTTCGGGCTCAGACAAACAAAGGGTTTCCGGTGGGTCGTGCGATCCTGGGAGGACTTATAGGATCCGTGGTGATGGCGATGTGGGCCATGATGGTCGCCGGCGCGACGGGCATGGGATTCTGGGCACCCGTCCAGCTGATCGCTGCCACCTGGTATGGACCGGCCGCGATGATGCACCTCACTGGCGGTGTGATCATCGCCGGCCTGATGACCCACATGATGATGGGGGCCATGTTAGGAATCATCCTCGCTATCGCGTTCCAGGTGATTCCGGCGTTTGCACCCGGCCGAGTGCGGCTCGTTTGGGGCATCGTGTACGGCCTCGTGGTGTGGATCGTGATGCAGTTTGCCATCCTCAAGGCGGTGGACCCCATGATGGCGAGCAAGATGACGCCCTGGGCATTTGCGATGGGCCACATGATGTTCGGTCTCGTTGCGGCGGCCTTCTTGCTGACGCGCCCAACCGTAGAAGCAGTGGCCCGCTCGGTCCGGGCATCTTAAGAGCCCGGGAGGTCGCCGTCTACATGGCGGCGACCTCCCGAGCGTGGCCCCGTCGATGACGGTTCTTATCTCAAGGCGTAGCCTGCCACACGGTGCAAGCGCGCACGGGAACAGGAGATCCACTCAACGCGTCTGGCCGTGTCCCGGGGGTTTCTTCTTGTCCGCGCCCGGTCTTCACGACCGTATCCGGGATCCGACACCACGAGCTTCCACATCCAGATCCGGACGGAGTTGTCGTGGCACTCCGGTACGACAGGGTTCTCAGACGGCAGCGCTGTGTGTCGCTTGCATCGGTCTGAAGCCAGTGTCTAAACAAGATAACAAGCTCGCGTGCCTCACAACAGCAACTGACTTCACCTTTGAGAGACCCTGTTAGCTCTAGCGGGGGTTTAACAGTTACGAGGTAGTACGGTAGTACGAAGGTACGAACGGAATTGTAACTCGGACGGCTGGGGGCACCCCGGAATGGGGTGTCCTGTCTGCGTTTGCCGCAGGGTTGAGCAGAGAGTCCGGTGCGGATCGCGTAGTACCGCATTCCTTAAACTGACCTTCCGCACACAGAAATTGGTAAGAGCGGGGTTTCGGCGGGATAAGTTCGGAATTATCCCGCAAAGGAATCGACAGGCCTGACGGCGAACCCTCTGGGTATGGAACCACCCCGTGCTGGCGCCGTGGTGGGCGCCGGGCCCGTCATCCGGGCCATGGCCGCCCACATCGGCTTGGTCGAAACGATTGATCGCGCGGTCTCCTGGGATGCGGACCGGTGCCGGCTCTCGCCCGGCGAACGGATCTTGGCCCTCCTGGTCAATCTGCTAACGGAGCGCGAGCCCCTGTATCGCGTCCAGGAGGCGTTTGCCTTGACTGATCCGGCGCTCCTGTTGGGGCACGGGATTACGGCCCGGGACCTCGGGGATGATGCCCTGGGTCGGGCGTTGGACAAGCTGGCCCAAGCCGGGGCGGCCGCGGTCTTTAGTGCGGTCGCGGCCCGGGCGTATACCGTGGAAGGGATCCGCCCGACCGGGATGCATTTCGATACGACCTCCCGATCCCTCTATGGAGCCGATCCCACGGCCGACGGCACGGCGGGGGTCGCGCCGCGGTACGGCCATTCCCAGGACCATCGCGCGGACCTGAAACAGATTGTGTTCACGTGTTTCGTCAACCGCGACGGGGTGCCCTTGATGGGGACGGTGGAAGACGGCAACCGCTCAGACAAGCGCCTCAACTAGCAGAGAGACCGGATCGTCGCGGCCTTCCGCCCCGAGGCCCTGCAGGACCTGGTCTATATTGCCGATTCCGCCCTGGTCACGGGACCGAATCTGGACGCCGTGGCCGCGGCCGGGATCGCCTGGCTCTCGCGCTTGCCCGACACCTTTGGCGTGGCCGCCACGGCGAAGGCGGCGGCCTGGGACGCGGCCGCCTGGATCCCCGTGGGCCGCGTGGCCCAACGGCCCACGGCGGCGGAGTACTGGGCGAGCGAGCAGACCGGCCGGATTGGCGACCGGGAGTATCGGCTCGTGGTCTATCGGTCGTCGAGCCTGGACCACCGGAAGGCCAAGAGCCTGGACCGGGAGCTCGCGCAGATCCGGGCGGCCGCGGAGCGGGCGGCCGCCGATCTGGCCGCCCACGACTTCGCCTGTGCGGCGGATGCCGACGCGGCGGCGGCCGTGTGGCGCGTCCAGGCGCCCCGGTGGTGGGGGGTCAGACCACGGTCCACGCGGTGACCCTCACCGAGAAACGTCGGCGGCCGGGCCGGCCGCGCCGGGAGGAGATCCCGCCCAGCCGCACGGTCTACCGCGTCCAGGTCAGGTGGGGCCCGCGGGATGCGGCGGCGGTACAGACCGAACTCCAACGGCGGAGCACGTTCGTCCTCATTACGAACTTACCCCCGGACCGCTACGACGCCAAGGCCTTGCTGGAGGAGTACAAGGGCCAAACCAGCGTCGAGCAACGCTTTCACTTCCTGAAGGACCCCGCCTTCGTCGACGCCGTGTTCCTGCAGAAACCCACCCGGATTGAGGCCCTGGGCTACGTCATGCTGATGGCCCTCCTGCTGTTCAGCGGTATCGAGCGGCGCGTGCGCCACCATCCCGACCCGTTGCCGACCCCGAGCCGGGGCCGGCTCGCCCGCCCGACAGGGTACGAAATCTTGCGCCATCTCCGGGCAATCCAGGTCCTCTGGCGGGATGCGGAGTCCCGTTATCTGGCCGTGCCTCACATGTACCGGCCGGCCTTTGACACGATTCTGGCGGCGCTCGGCTTTCAGGAGACCATTTACACGCGGCTCCCGGCCCGAGCAGCCCCTGCCTAAAATTCCTCACCCTGCCGGGGCTGACGTGCGAAAGACCTGCTTAAAGGTGAACGGGAACGCATATTACGGCCTGATGGCGACTCTCAGGCGCTTTTGCAGCACCTAATGTAGTGTCTCGCCTTTGGCGGTCTCGTCAGTGAGGGCGACATGAGATCTCGCTTGACCTTGGCGAGAATGTCGCCGCAGTCGCCGTCCACATGAAGGGCTGGGGGCCCGCGTTGTGGACCCGCACAGACTGCTCAATCGTCGCAATCACGGCCGGCGCGCTGAGAAAGACGCCTCGGCGGACCGCTGTGTCGGTCAGATCCCGGAACCACCGCTCTACCAGGTTGAGCCAGCTGGATCACGTCGGGGTGAAGTGGCAATGGAAGCGAGGATGCGCCGCCAGCCCGTCGCGCACCGTGGGATGCTTGTGGGTCGCGTCGTGGTCCACGATGAGATGCACAGGCAACGCCGTCGGCACGGCCCGGTCGGTCTGCTGCAGGAACCGGAGGTACTCC
>JBMFXK010000138.1:0-7416 GCA_049964315.1 Clostridia bacterium
GACCGGGATGTGCGGGTTGCAGAGGATGGCCAGTTTCGGCTGGTGGGTGGCCAGAACCGCGCGCAGGTTGTCCAGATCCATGGTGTAGCGCCCGCCGTCGTACTGGAGCGGCGACTCGACAATCTCGCGCCGCTGTCCCTCCGTCACGCTGAAGAACGGATGATAGACAGGCGGGAACACCAGGATCTTGTCACCGGGATCGGTATAGGCGGCGATGGCCATGGCCAGTCCCTGGACGACGCCGTTGGCGTGCACCAGCGCGTCGCCCGATGGCTGCCAGCCGTGCCGGGCCTGAAGCCAGCTGCACACGACCTCCTCGTAGCCCTCCGGCCGGGTGGTGTATCCGTAGACGCCGTGCTGGGCCCGCTTCTGGATCGCCTCGCGGATGGCGGGGGCGGTCAGAAAGTCCATGTCGGCCACCCACATCGGGATCGCGTCGGCATTGCCAAAATGGGGGCCGAGCATGTCCCACTTGACGGCATTCGTGCCGTGACGGTCGACCAATTCGTCAAAGTTATAGGTCACGTTGCTGCTCCTCTCGGTCATGCTGTTGAGCACGTTCGTGACAGGAGCGGGGTATTCCTGTCGCGGAGGTGGAAACGCGCGTCATCTCGCACTCAGGGTACCAGCACCGCCGCCCCAGAGAGCCTGCCTGTGCGGAGCCGCTCCAGCGCCAGATTGGCTTCCTCCAGGGGATGGATCTCGACCGTGGTCCGCACGGGCACCAGCGGTGCGAGCTTCAAGAAATCGACACCGTCCTGCCGCGTGAGATTGGCCACCGAACGCACGACCCGCTCTTCCCACAGGAGACGATAGGGAAAGCGCGGGATGTCGCTCATGTGGATGCCGGCACAGACGACCGTGCCGCCGGGCCGCACCGCGGCCAGTGCGGCCGGGACCAGGTCCCCGACAGGCGCGAAGAGGAGCGCTGCGTCGAGTGACACCGGCGGCGTGGTGTCGCTGGCACCAGCCCAGACAGCCCCCAGCTGGCGCGCGAACTCCTGGCCCTGTGCGTCACCGGGGCGTGTGAACGCGTACACCTCCCGATTCTGGTGCCGCAGTATCTGCGCCATGATGTGGGCGGCCGCGCCAAAGCCGTAAAGGCCCACCCGCATGCCCCCGCCGGCAAATCGCAGGGCACGATAGCCGATGAGACCGGCGCAGAGCAGCGGTGCAGTCTCGGCGGCGTGCGCCGACTCCGGCAGGGCCAAGCAAAAACGGGCGTCCGCGACGGCGTACTCCGCATAGCCGCCATCCACCGTGTAGCCGGTAAAGAGAGCGTGCCGGCAGAGATTCTCCTGCCCCATCCGGCACTCGTTGCACGTCCCGCAGGTGTAGGCAAGCCACGGCACTCCCACCACCTGTCCTGGCGGGGGGTCCGTCACCCCGGCGGCTGCGCTGACCACTTCTCCCACGATCTCGTGGCCCGGCACGAGGGGCCGCTTCGGGTTATCGAGGTCTCCGTCGACGATGTGCAGGTCCGTGCGGCAGACGCCGACGGCGCGCACCCGCAGCAGCACCTGACCGGGGCCGGGGTACGGTACGGGAATCGCCGCGGCCCGAAGCGCCCTGCCGGGCTGATCGAGGACCATGGCACGCATCATGCGCGGCGTCGGCCGAACCCTCACCGTTACTCCCTCCGATTCCCGAATAGAGCAGCGAGCGCCCTGAACGCTCGCTGCTCTCGGGCTTGATTACCGACCGTGACCGGGCAGCAGCGGCAGGTTCGCCTCGCGCACAGCCCGTTCGAATGCGGCCAGCTGATCCTGGAAAGCACCGTCGACGTCCGCCAGCAGACGCTCGAGGCGCGTCGTGAGATCTTCGTGCACCGCATACAACTGCGTGGCCGGGCGTGCCTGCCCCATCGCCACGGCTCCGGACAGAGACGCAAGACGCTGGGCGAGCTTTCCCGGAACGTTGAGGAGATCCTTGGCGCTCCGGGCCGCGGTCTGGTGGAGCTCTCCCTCCAGTTCCTGCAGGCGCTCAAGCGCCGGCCGGCAAGCCTCGTCCAAGTGCTCTCTGGCCTCCCCGCGGCCCGCACACTCCTGGTAGAAGCGGATCGCCTCTCCCGCCTTCCTGATCCGGAAGACTGCTTCATGCACGCGCGTGATCTGGTCTCGGATGGTCACGAGCAGCTCGAACTGCGCTGTGAGGTCCTCGTCGGAGGCCTCCAGGCGGGGGTCGCGCCGGATCTCGATGGCCGTTGTGGTACGCGCCTCCTTCGTGGCCAGCTCGACCGTGTAGCGCCCGGGAGGGGCCAGAGGACCGCGGATGCCGCCGCCCCGGTAGACCGCATTCGGCATGGCCAGGGCATCTGGGTAGCGGCCGTCCCACACCACGCTGTGGGCGCCGCGCCCGGCCTTCAAGGGTGCCTCCGCCCGCGCTCCCGGCTCCGGCGCGGGCGGGTGACTGGAGAAAGTCTTCACGGGGCGTCCATCCCTGTCAGTGATGGTGAGCGTGACGGGATCCGACGGGTCGGAGTGCGTCTCCTGCAGCCAGTAGTGGATCACGACCCCGGCCGGTGGGTTTGATCCCGCGTCAAGCAGGCGGACACGCTCATCGCCATCCCGGTCGTAGTACGTCTCCCAGGCCACCATCGCATTGTCGACCGCCATCACACCGGCCGACCCGGAGCGGCGGCCCTCGAAGCCGCCGCGGGGGCGGAGGACAGGAGCCTGGGCGTAAAGACGGAGGGTGGCCTGCTCGTCCATCTCCGGGAGGGTGCGAAGCGGCGTGACGTCGTCCAGGACGTAGAATCCTCGCCCGTGGGTGGCGAGCACCACACTGTCGCCATGAAAGGCGAGGTCCCACACCGGGACGACCGGCAGGTTCCACTGCAGAGGTGCCCAGTGATCGCCGGCGTCGAAGGAGGCGTACACCCCCCGCATGGTTCCGGAAAGCAGCAGGCCTGGGCGCTTGGGGTCCTCGCGCACGACGCGGGTCGCCTCGTCCTCTGGAATGCCGGCCGCAATTTCGTCCCAGGTGATTCCGAAGTCGCGGGTCCGGTACAGGAGTGGATCCAGTCGGTCACTCTTATAGCAGGTGGCCGCCAGGTAGGCGGTGCTGGGGTCGGTGTGGGACGGCTCGATGATGGCGATAAGCGCCCATTCCGGGAGGGTTTGGGGGGTGACGTTGGTCCAGGAATGGCCGCCGTCCCGGGATACATGCACCAGGCCATCATCCGATCCGGCCCAGAGGACTCCCGGGCTGACAGGAGACTCGGCCAGGGCAAAGATGGTGCAGTAAAACTCGGCGCTCGTATTGTCCTT
Organism: Clostridia bacterium; assembly: GCA_049964315.1. Lineage (GTDB taxonomy): Bacteria > Bacillota > Sulfobacillia > Sulfobacillales > JAIMBI01 > JAKATP01. The sequence goes on from JBMFXK010000138.1 coordinate 3,270, forward strand.
GGTCACAGGTCCGCCGGATGACTCCTGCTTGGACTTGTCGTCGCGGGTGAGGTCCGGACTGATGACCTCCCAGCTCCTGCCTTCATCGCGGGAACGGAAGACCACGTTGGCTGCCTGGTACAAGGTCTTGGGGTCGTGCGGTGACAGAAACATCGGCGAGGTCCACTGGAACCGGTAGCGCGCGTCCTTGGCGCCGGCGCCGGAGACGTCGGCGGGCCAGGGCGTGATGTTGCGGACCTCGTGGCTGCGGTGATTGTATCGCGTGAGAAGGTTGTAGCTTCCGGCGTAGACAATGTCGGGATCGTCGGGGCGGACGGCGATGTACCCGCTCTCGCCCCCGCCGACCGAAAACCAGCTGCCGGCCGTGATGGCGCTGGCGTCGGAGCGGCTCGGCACCGACAGGGTGGTGTTGTCCTGCTGGGCGCCATACGCCCGAAATGGAAAGCGCTGATCGGTGGTCACGTGATAGAACTGCGCGGTGGGCTGATTCATGAGGCTGGACCAGGACCGGCCGCCGTCATACGTGACGGCCGCCCCACCATCGTGCCCGTTGATCATGCGATCCGGGTTGCGGGGGTCGATCCAGAGATCATGGTGGTCGACGTGCGCCGCCGGCAGTTTTTCGTACGTTCTGCCGCCGTCCAGGGACCGCCAGCTCTCGAAGCTCAGGAAGTAGATGCGATCCGGGTTGACCGGGTCTGCAAACAGGTGACTGAAGTACCAGGGGCGTTGGCGAAGCTCCGGGTTGTCGGTCATCTGGATCCAGTGCTCGCCGTAGTCCTCGCTCCGGTACACGCCGCCGTTGCTGCCGGTCATTTCCAGGAACAGATAGACGCGGCCGGCAAGGGGTGCGGCCGCCACCGAAATGCGCCCCTTGACGCCTTCGGGGATGCCGGGACGGGCGGTGAGCTCGACCCAGGTGTCGCCGCTGTCGGTGGTCCGGTACAGACGGCTTCCGGGGCCCCCCGCTTCCAGCGAGTACGGGGTGCGGTGCGCCTCATAGGTGGCGGCGTAAAGGATGCGGGGATTGGCGGGATCCATAGAGAGGTCGATTACGCCGCTCTTGTCGTCCACGAACAGCACCCGTTCGAAGTGGCGGCCGCCGTCAAGTGAACGATACACGCCGCGTTCCGGGTTGGGGCCGAAGGCATGGCCGAATGCACCCACGAACACGACGTCTGGATTCTCGGGATGGACGCGGATGCGTGAAATCTGGCGCGTCTCCGCGAGACCCAGGTGCGTCCACGTGCGCCCCCCATCCGAGGTGCGGTAAACGCCGTCCCCGTGCAGGACATTTTCCCGGATGCACGCCTCGCCCATACCGGCATACACGATCAGCGGGTCGCTCGGCGCAACCGCCAGCGCTCCCACCGATGCGGTCCGGAAGTATCCATCCGACATGGGCCGCCAGTGGAGACCTCCGTCCTGCGTCTTCCATACACCGCCCGCGCAGGCTCCAAAGTAGAAGGTGGCGGGATCTTTCGGATCCCCGGCCACCGAGGTGACCCGCCCGCCGCGAAACGGGCCGATGAGCCGCCATTCCAGGGACCCGAGCGCGTCCTGCACCGATTCTTGCCTTGTCATGCAACAACCTCCTCGCTGAAGCCAACAACTGCCCGACATTCGGACAAGACTTCGGCACCGGGTGGGACGATCCTTTGGGCCGATCGCACGCAATTGGCGTACGATGGGACGGACATGCACCCGACGGTGAAGGGGGTTCGGAATGGATTCGGCTGCGACGCTCAGGGTTGCGGTGGTGGGCGCGGGAACGATGGGACGGATCCATGCTCAATCGGTCCTGGCGTCTCCCCGGGCGAAGCTGGCCGGCATCGTCGAATCCGATCCGGGTCGGCGGCGGATGGCCGAGGCGTTCCAGGCACCCGGTTTCGGGACCTTGGGGGACCTTGACCCGCACCAGTTCGACGCCCTCGTGATCGCCGTGCCCACAGACGGCCATGCCACGCTTGCGGTGGCGGCGGCGGCCATGGGAAAGCACGTGCTGGTGGAGAAGCCCATGGCCCGGAGTCTCGAAGAGGCGCGTACGATGGCCGACGCGCACCGCAGGGCGGGAACGCGGCTTCTGGTGGGACAGGTCGTACGCTACTTCCCGGAGTACGTACAGGCCCGGGAGGCGGTGCGGCGCGGTGACGTGGGCCGGGCGGCTGTGGTCCGGACCTTCCGGGGCGGTCCGTATCCCCAGGGCTCCGGGGACTGGTACGGCGACAAGGCCCGAAGCGGCGGGCTTTTCCTGGACCTTCTGATACATGATCTCGACTTCCTGGCCTGGACGTTCGGGTCGCCGGAGGAGGTCAGCGCCCGCATCCAAACCGTCGACGGGCGGCCGCGCCACGCCGTCGCGCTTTTGCAGCTTCCGGGGCGCATTCTGGCTGAAATGACTGGAAGCTGGCTTTACCCGCGGTTTCACACGCGATTCGAGATAGCGGGCAGTGCCGGCATTCTGAGCCACCACAGCCTCGAGCGGGCCGCCCTGCTGGTGGAGGGGGCGGGCGGCGAGCGTCCCGCCGTGGCGGTTCCGATGAGTCCCAGCCATCGCTCCCCTTACCAGGAGGAGATGGACGACTTTGTCGGGGGCATCCTGGATGACAGACCGTTCCGCGTAACCGTCGACGATGCCGTTGCCGCGGTCCGACTGGCGCTCTGGGCCGATGCTGCGGCCACGGCGGGGACGTCGATCAAGGATGCCGCGTTTCCGGGAGGCACCTCATGACGAGATGCGTGCGCGTGGGTGTGATATCCACCGCTCACGTCCATGCCGAGAGTTACCTGCAGCGCCTCGCACGGCGGGAGGACGTGGTGGTGGTCACGGTCGTCGATCGGGACCGTGAACGTGGGGAAGGCCTGGCCAGCCGATACGGCATTCCCTGGCGACCCCAGATCGGGGCCCTCGGGGAGGAGGTGGACGCCGTCCTGATCCTGTCTGAAAACGTCCACCATCGCTCCGACTTTGAGGCGGTCGCCCGCCCGGGGCTGCACGTACTGACGGAAAAGCCGCTGGCCACCACCCCCGAAGACGGCGCGGCGATGCTGGAGCGGGCCCAGGCCCACGGGATCCATCTCTTCACGGCCCTCCCGGTGCGGACCCTGGCCAGTGTCGCCGTTCTGCGCGAGACGGTCCGCGCGCAGCGTCTCGGCCGTATCGTGGCCATGGCCGGGACCAACCATGGCTCACGGCCCCCCGGGTGGTTTGTGAATCCGCGCCTGGCCGGCGGCGGGGCGGTAATGGATCACGTCAGCCATGTCATTGATCTCATGCACCACGTGGCGGACGGCGAGCCGGAAGCCGTGAGGTGCCTGGCCTCCAACCGCTTCTATGAGGGAGGCGTCGACGATGCCGGGCTCCTGCTCATCGACTGGGATGGCGGTATCACCGCCACCCTGGATCCCTCGTGGTCGCGGACGCCCGGCTACCCCACCTGGGGGGACGTCACGCTGGAGATGGTCGGAGAGACAGGCGTGGCCCGCCTGGACGCCTTCAACGCCCACATTGACCAGTTTCGGTCCACGCCGCCCACCCATCGTCACCTGGCGTATGGCGAAGACATGGATGCCCTCCTGCTGGATGCCTTCGTCGAGGCGGTCCGTCACGGGCGCGTGGGCCCCGAACTGGCGACGGGCCGCGACGGATTTCGTGCCGCGGCCGTGTCTTGGGCGGCATACCGATCGCTCCAGTCAGGCGAGCTGGAAGCGGTCCCGCGGCCAGAGACCGTCTGACGCGAGAACTCTTCACGAGAAGTAGCACATGGGGCAGCACCAGGTGGACGGCAAGGTTCGGGGGGACCGTGGCCTTCGAGGCTCCAGAACTGCCGGAACTCTTGGGTCCGATGCCGCCGCCGCAGACTCCCCACGACCACGCCCGTCGCCAGGTGGCGGGGGGCAAACAGGCTTGTGGTCCCGGGCCGCGCGTAATCGTGGCTCCGCCGTTCGGGGCTGCCGGGCAGCGGGGGGAAGATCGATGGCACCCGGTTGAGCGCCTGAATCGGGGGCTTCTCCTCCACGCACAGGACGACGGCCCGCTCCGGCGGGTCCCGATCCAAGCCGACCACATCGCCGACCTTGTGTACGAAGAACGGATCCGTGGAGCGCTGGAAGGACTCGGTCCGGTGCGGTTGCAGCCCAAACAAAC
>JBMFXK010000139.1:0-7412 GCA_049964315.1 Clostridia bacterium
ACAACGAGCTGTTCTTGATGGATAAAACCCTGATGCTGTTCGGCGACGCCCGGGCTTCGGTGGCGGCGCTGGTGCAGGAGTTGCGCGAAGCCGTATAGCCGTGAGGGGATGAGAGAGATGCGCACCGAACCCATTGCCCCGAGCCTGCGCGTCGGTCGCGGACGGCCGGATCCGGCCGAACTCATCCGCGACCGGGAGCCGCAGGAAGCACTGGCGGCGGAATTAAAGCCGCCGCTGTCGGACCTGGATGCGCTGGCGGAAGCCTACCGCTGCCTCGAGTGCGGCACCGCCGACGTGCCCGCTCCGTGCCAGGCAGCGTGCCCGGCCCTGGTGGATGTACCCGGTTTCGTGGGCCACCTGGCGCGCGGAGAGCCGGGAGCCGCCGCCCGGGTCATCCTGGCCGCCAATCCGCTGGGCGCGAGCTGTGCCCGGGTCTGCCCGACCGAGATTCTCTGCGAGGGTGCCTGTGTCCTCAATACCGTACGCGAGCGGCCGGTGGACATCGGCCGCCTGCAGCGCTACGCCCTCGATCGCGCGTTTGCGGACCCCGCCACGCTGGTGGTGGATCTGCCCAAGAAGAACGGATTTCGCATCGCGGTCATCGGTGCGGGTCCGGCCGGACTTGCCGCTGCCGCGTTTCTCGAGACGGCGGGGTTCCGGGTGACCGTGTACGATGAGCGCTCCCAAGTCGGTGGGTTGGTCCGCTACGCCATTGCGCCTTACCGGCTCTGGTCCGAGCCTCTGCCGGAGGAGCGCGCGTGGCTCGAAGGGCTGGGCATCCGCTTCAAGCTCGGCCACCCGATCGAGAATGCGGCGCAATTGCGAGGCCTTGAGGCCGATTACGACGCAATCGTGCTGGCGGTGGGCCTTGGGCCCGACGTCGACGTCCGCTATCCCGGGGACGAACTTCCCGGCGTCTTTCACTCACTGCCATTCATCGAGGCGGTCAAGGGCGGGGATCCGCCCGCCATCGGCACACGGGTGGCCGTAATTGGCGGAGGCAACACCGCCATCGACGTGGCCCGGGAGGCAAGACGGCTCGGCGCTGCGGACGTCACTGTGGTGTACCGCCGGACCGAGGCCGAGATGCCGGCGTACCCGGAAGAAGTGGCGGAGGCGCGCCGGGAAGGCATCCACTTTCACTTCCTGGCCAACCCCATCGCCTTTCTCGGCACCGATCGGGTGGAGACGGTGGTGGCGCAGGTGATGAGGCTCGGTGAGGCTGACGCGTCCGGACGACGTCGGCCCGAGCCCGTTCCAGGCGAGACCGTGGAGATTCCCGTGGACACGGTGGTGAAGGCCATCGGCCAGGAGCCCAGACTGCCGTTTCTGAGTCAGATTCCCGGGTTGCAGGTCCAGGGCCGGCGCATCGTCGTCGATGCCCGGAACGGCGCCACCACCCATCCGCGATACTTCGCGGCTGGCGACGCGGTGAACGGCGGGGACACCGTGGTGGCGGCGGTGCAGCTCGGCAAGGTAGCGGCTCGCGGTGTAATGCAAGCGCTTCTGGAGGGGCGCCGGCCATGAGCACGACAGCGGCGACCCCCCCTGCTGTTGGACCCGACCAGCTTGTCACCTACGTCGCCGGCGAATCGCGGCTGCAGGTTCGCCGCGCCTGGTGCAAGGGCTGCCGGTTGTGCCTGGACGCCTGCCCGGCCGGACTGCTCGCCCTGGACGATCAGGACCGCGTGGTGGTGTCGGACGTGACGCGCTGCACCTTCTGCGGCCTGTGCGCCGCGCGCTGCCCGGACTTCGTGTTCGTATTGGAGCCGGCCGCTGCCGGTGACGGCGCTGGCAGGCCGTTTCGACTCACCGGGGGGAGGCGAGACTGAGATGGCGCTGCGCATGATGATGGGCAACGAGGCTGTGGCCCTCGGGGCTCTGGCGGCGGGCTGCGACTTCTATGCTGGCTATCCCATCACCCCGGCGACCGAGATCTTGGAGGAAATGGCCCGGCGCCTGCCGGACCGGGACGGCGTCTTCCTGCAGATGGAAGACGAGCTGGCGGCCATGGCGGCCGTCATCGGGGCGGCCTGGGGAGGTGCCCGCGCCATGACCGCTACCTCGGGTCCGGGTTTTTCCCTGATGCAGGAGCATATCGGCTACGCCGCCATTACCCAGACGCCGTGCGTGGTGGTGGACGCCCAGCGCGGGGGCCCGTCGACCGGGCTCCCTACGCTCCCTGCCCAGGCCGATGTCATGCAGGCCCGTTTTGGCGCCCACGGCGACCGGCCCGCCATCGTGTTGACGGCGTCCTCGGTTCGAGAGGCGTACACGGTTACCGTGCAGGCTTTCCAGATGGCCGAGCGGCACCGCGTTCCGGTGGTGGTGCTGCTGGACGCCGTCATCGCGCATATGCGCGAGCCGGTTGACATTCCGGATCTTGAGCCGCCGGGTCCGGCGGACTGGCCGGGGGCTGCTCTTCAGGAACCGCCCTTCGGTTCGCATCCCTTCGCGCCCTTTGGGGTCCGGGATCCGATCGTGGTCACAGGACTCTCACATGGCGAGGATGGCCTGCCCCGGACAGGCAGTGGTCAGGCCGCCGAGAGAATCTTGAAGGACGCGGAGGCCGCCATCACGTCGGATCCCGACCTGCAGGGCGGCGTGGAGCGCGTGTTCCTGGAGGATGCCCGCTTTGCGGTCGTCGCCTACGGCATCACCTCACGGGCGGCGCGCGCGGCGGTGGAAGAACTCAGGGCGGAAGGGCACGCGGTCGGTCTGCTGAAGCTCGACGTGCTGTGGCCCCTGCCTGACGCTGCCCTGACTGAAGTCGCCGGGCGCGTTGACGGCATGTTGGTGGCGGAGTTGAACCTCGGGCAGATGGTGCTGCCAATCAGGGCGGCCGTCGCCGGCAAGGTCCCGGTCGCCTTTCTGGGCCGGGCCGATGGACTGCTCATCTCGCCCGATGATATCGCGGCACGGGTCAAAAGCCTCATGACAGGCAGCGGGGGAGGGCTCCAGGATGCCTAAGCTGGGCGGGAATGTCGACCGCTATCTCAGACGGGAAATGCTCCCGACGGTATGGTGCCCGGGATGCGGCAACGGGAGCATCGCACAGGCCCTGGCGGTGGCGCTTGACCGCCTGCAGAAAGAGCCTCGGGATGTGGCGGTGGTTGGCGGGATCGGATGCAGCGGACGTACGCCCTTCTACATGGCGACCAATGCGATGCACACCACGCACGGACGCGCGCTGGCGTTTGCGACCGGGCTCAAACTGGCGCGTCCTGACCTGACGGTGGTCGTCACGTCGGGCGATGGCGACAGCCTCGCCATCGGCGGCAACCACTTCATCCAGGCCGCCCGCCGCAACATCGATCTGACGCTTCTGCTCTACAACAACGCCATCTACGGCATGACCGGGGGTCAGGCCGCCCCCACCACGCCCACCGGGTCGCGCACCACGACGTCCCCCTCGTCCGGCAGCACCGAGAACGCATTCGATGCGGCGGAGCTCGCCATGGCAGCGGGCGCGACGTTTGTGGCCCGCACCACCACCTTTGACGTGCAGGAAATGCCGCTGTTGATCGAACGCGCCATCCGCCATCCCGGGTTTGCGATGGTGGAAATTATCACCCAGTGCCCCACCTACTATGGCCGGCTGAACCGGATCGGGGAAGCGCCCGAGATGCTTGTCTGGGAAAAGGACATGACCGCCGGCGGCGCGGCTGCCGCGATGGGATGGCAGACCGGCGTTTTCCGCGACGAGATCCGCCCGGAGTACGGAGCGCAGATCCGTCGGCGAGCCGCGGGGGTGACTTCATGAGCAGCAGCCTTGCCGGAACTGTCCGGATTCGACTGACCGGCCGGGGTGGTCAGGGCATCATGCTGGCCGGCGCCATCCTGGCCGAGGCGGCCATGCTGGACGGCCGTCACGTGACCGAGACCCAGGAGTATGGCCCTGAGGCGCGCCTTGGCGCCACCAAGGCGGAGGTCATTATCGCCGACGCACCCATCGCCTTTCCGGAGGTGGGTCGGGCCGACATTCTGGTGTGTCTGTCGCGTGACGGCTACCTGAAGTACGGCACACGCGTGGAGCCGTCGGCGCTGCGACTGGTGGACGAGACGGCGGTAACCGAGGGAGCCGGCGAGGGGCTCCGATGCTTCCCCTGGCGCGACCGGGCGCGTGAGCTTGGTCTCGAGATTACGATGAACCTGATGGCGCTTGGTACCCTGCAGGCTGTGTCAGGCATCGTGACGGCGGACAGCCTGGCGATGGCGGTGCGCGAGCGCGTCAAGCCTGCGTTCCTGGACATGAACTTGTCGGCGGTGGCGGAAGGGGCGCGGCTGGCCGATGCCTCCGGGCTCGGAGACGAGGCTCGTTCACCCGCGCCGGGGAGGGCCCGCCATGGTTGAGATTCGCTGGCACGGACGTGGGGGACAGGGGGCAAAGACGGCCTCCAACCTGCTGGCGCTGGCCCAGATGGCGAGCGGCCTTTGGGTGCAGGCTTTTCCGGAATACGGACCCGAGCGCAGCGGGGCGCCCATGGTGGCCTACAACCGGGCTGACGCAGCGCCTATCCGACGCCACGATAGCGTCTCCCATCCGGACCTCGTAGTGGTCCTGGATCGGTCTCTGTGGACAGAGGTCGAGCCGCTGGCCGGCCTCGCTCCGGGTGGGCACGTCCTCGTCAACGCCGCGCAGGCACCGCCTGTTCCGGACGGGATGCCAAGGCGCGTCGCGGCGGTCCCAGGCGACCGCCTCGCGCGCGAGAGCGGGATCCGCTACGCCAACGTCGTGATGGTAGGGGCCGCACTGGCCCTGCTCGGGCAGGGGAGTGCGGAGGCGCTCCAGGACGCCGTTGGGGCCCAGTTTGGCCGGCGGCTCCAGGGGCAGACTCTCGCGGCCACCATCAGGGCGGCGGCCGCCGGTTTCGCCTGGGCCCGCGAGGAGGTGGCCGCATCATGAGTACGACGGCGCGGCACCTGGATCTGGCCGGGGGACGAATCGTGCCAGACCCGACGGATCGCCCGTCCACGGGGTCCTGGCGGAAGGGCCGCCGGCCCGCACTGGACCTCGGCCAGTGCGTACACTGTCTTCTCTGCTGGGTCTACTGCCCCGATGTGGCTATCAAGACGGAGGACACACGGGTCACCGCCATAGACCTTGAGCTCTGCAAGGGGTGCGAGATCTGTGTGACGGTGTGTCCCGTCCAGGCACTCACGATGGTGGAGGAGACGGGAGGCGAGCACGGTGGCAGTTAGTCCCGCACAAAATATGAGCAGCGCCGGGTCCCCGGATCCCCACGCGGTGCTGTTGACCGGGGCTCAGGCGGTGGCCGAGGCGATGCGGCAGATTGACCCGGATGTCATGGCCGTTTACCCCATTACACCGCAGACACCCATCATCGAGAGCTTCAGCCAGTTCGTGGCCGACGGGCGGGTGCATACCGAACTCCTCCTGATGGAATCGGAGCACTCGGCGCTCAGCGCGACCCTGGGCAGCGCGCTGGCGGGCGTCCGGGCCGTGACGGCGACTGCGTCGCAGGGCCTTGCCTATATGATCGAGATTCTCTACATCGCGGCCGGCCTGCGGGCGCCCTTCGTGATGGCGGTGGGCATGCGCGCCCTGTCCGCCCCCATCAACATCCATGCCGACCACTCCGACGTCATGCTGGCTCGCGACACGGGGGCGGTCATCGTGGTGGCGGAGTCGGCTGAGGAGGCTTACGACCTCTTCATCGTGGGCACGCGCTTGTCCGAAGATCCTGACGTGATGCTCCCCGTGCTGGTCAGTCAGGACGGGTTTACCACCACGCATTCGGCCGAGCCGGTGCATGTATTTGAGGACGCCGTGGTTCGAGGGTTTGTGGGCCGCTATCAGGTTCCCTACCCCTTGCTCGACACGTGCCGTCCGACCACGCAGGGCGCGTTTGCGATGCCGGACAGCTATTTCGGCCAGAAAATCCGGGTGAATCGCGCCACGGTGGCGGCGGAGGAGCGGCTTGTAGCCATCGGCCGCGAGTGGGCTTCCCTGTCCGGACGCGATGTCTCCCCCGTGGAAGGGTACCGCGTCGAGGACGCGGCTGTGGTCCTCATCGCGATGGGGTCAGCCGTCGGTACGATGAAGGATGCGGTGGACCGGCTGCGCGCGGACGGCATTCCAGCCGGCGTCCTGAAAGTTCGCCTGTTCCGTCCGTTTCCGGCTGAGGAGGTCCTGGCTGCGCTGCGCCCCGGCCAGGAGCTTCTGGTGTTTGACCGTGCGCTGTCCCCCGGTTCGCAGCCGGTTCTCTACTCCGAGGTCGCGAGCCGGCTTCGGAAACAGCCGGTGAGGAGTCTGGTGTTCGGTCTCGGCGGGCGGGATCTTACGGGGGACGCTGTGGTGGATCTGGTGCGTACACGCGGCCGCCTGCCCGTGCAGCAGTCCGTGTTTGTCGGTGTGGACGAGGACGAGGAGGAGGAGCAGGCATGAGCGATAGGGCGACAACGCTGGTCTGGCCGCGTCCCGTTCGTGATATGGCACGTCAGGAAGAAGCCGCCCCTCGCTTCCTTGGCGGCCACTCGCTCTGTGCGGGCTGCGGCATTCCCATGGTGGTCCGGACGGTCTTGAACAGCATCGAGACCCCGGTGGTGGTGGTAAACGCCACCGGCTGTCTCGAAGTGGCCACCACCCGCTATCCTGGCACGGCCTGGAATGTTCCCTGGCTTCACGTCGCGTTTGAGAATGCCGCGGCCGTGATGAGCGGTGTGGAAGCGGCAGAGCGGGCGCTTCGTCGACGGCGCGGCGCCTTTTCGGATGTCCGCCCGACGTTCGTCGTTTTCGCCGGAGACGGCGGCACTTACGACATCGGCTTGCAGTCGCTGTCAGGCGCACTGGACCGCGGCCACCGGTTTCTCTACGTCTGCTACGACAACGAGGCGTACATGAACACCGGCATCCAGCGCTCCGGGGCCACCCCGGCCGGGGCACGTACGTCAACCACGCCGGTCGGCGCCGCCAGTGCGGGCAGCCTGCGCCGGCGGAAGGATCTGACGGCCATCGTCGTTGCCCACCACATTCCTTATGCGGCCCAGGCTGCCGCATCCGACTTTGCCGATCTAAGTCGGAAGGCGCGCCGCGCCGCCGCTGCCGACGGCCCTGCTTTCCTAAACGTCCTATCCAGTTGTCCACTCGGGTGGGGCATGGACGCGAAGGATTCACTGACCGTCATCGCGGAGGCGGTCGAGAGCGGCTTCTGGCCGCTCTACGAGGTGGTGGACGGGCGCTACCGGATGACCTACGAACCCGATCCGCGGCGCCCCATCACCGGGTGGCTCTCGACTCAGACGCGCTTTCGTCATTTGAGCGAGACGGAGCGGGTCCGCATTCAAGCGGACGTAGATCGCGACTGGAACGAGCTGCAGGAGCACGTACGGGCGGATCGGCCGTATTTTGTCACGGCGTGATCGCGACATTGGCGCGAACACTTCACGGC
>JBMFXK010000140.1:0-7368 GCA_049964315.1 Clostridia bacterium
CCGCCCTCCGCCTTCTCATCCCACCGCCCGATTTTCCGAGAAGGCTCCTAGGCGCACCACCTGGCGCGGTGGCGACGTGGCGATTGCCTGGGCCTTTGCGGCCCAGGCGCTGCTCCTGCTGACAGTGGCCGCAGGACCGCTTGTGGTGGATGGGGGCGTTGCAGCCGCGGGATTCGTGGCCGGCATTGCCTTTGCCTGGAACCGTCAGTTCCTGCCAACACGAGTGCCCGAACCACTGCGGGGGCGGGCCTTCGCGGCGTTGAGCACGGCCACGGCCATCGGAGTGCTCCCTGCCCTGCTGCTACTCGCGCCCGTCACACACTCGATCGGTGACGGGGGTGCGGCTGCCGCCTCTATTGTCCTGCTTCTCGGAGTGAGCGCCCTCCTGGCGGCCGGCCGCCCCGGGACCGGATCCACCCAGGCTAATGCGGCTGGATAGCCTTTGTCCCGTGGAACATCCTGTGGTCATGAGGCTTAAACCGGGCTTGTCCCGCTACACGCAGAGCCACCTGTCCCAGGTCCGGTACGGCGCGGCCCAGGGCAAGACGGGCCAGAATCGTCTCACGGTGTGGCCGCTCACGCTCATGACCGTGGGCGGCATCATGGGCTCGGGTCTGTTTCTGGCCTCGGGTTCCGCCATCCGCCTCGCCGGCCCTGGCATCGTCATCTCATTTGCCATCGGGGCCACCGTGATGGCACTGCAGGTCTCCGCCTTGGCGGAGATGGCGGCCGCCGATCCCGAGCGGGGCTCCTTCCTCGCTTTTGCACGCCATGCGCTCGGGCCCGGTCCCGCCTTCATCGGCGGGTGGATTTTCTGGGTCTCCAGCATCTTGAATCTGGCCGCGGAGTCGGTGGCCGCAGCCATCTTCACCCGCCTGTGGTTCCCCGGCGTTCCGGTTTATGTCTTCAGCATGGGTTATGCGGCCCTCATTGCGGGCATCAATTTCCTTCCCGTCAAGAACTTCAGCCATGTGGAATCGGTGATGTCCCTCACCAAGATCGGAGTGACGGCCCTGTTCATCGCGGCCGGCGCGTTCGTGGTGGTCCACCTCATCCCGGTACGGGCGCCGGTCGGTCTCCACCTCTGGGGTCTGCACGGGGGCTTCTTTCCCCACGGCGTGCGCGGCGTCGCCGCGGCCATGGTGCTGGTGCTCTTCTCGATGTCAGGGACCGGCGTCCTGGGGTTGGCGGCTCCGGACGTGGCGCGCCCGGAACGGACCATGGGACCGACCATCCGCAACACGGTGGTCTTGATTTATGTCCTGTACGTGGGAGCGAGCCTGGCCATGACTGCCCTCGTACCCTGGAATCACATTCCCAACACGTCGGAGAGCCCGTTTATCGCGGCGCTGCGTCTGATCCCGTGGGGACCGTCGGCCGCCATTTTCAACGTGGTGATCCTGGTGGCCGTACTGAGCGCCATGAACGCCGGCCTGTTTGCCACCAATCGAGTGCTGGCCACGCTGGGCCGGATCCACGATGCGCCGGGGTTCGTGGGCGGCGGCAAGCAGGACGTGCCGCGGGCGGCCAACGTGGCGACCGGCATCGGGCTCGTGGTGGTGAGCGGGCTGGCGTACGTCCTCCCCAAAACCGCGTACCTGTACCTGGTGACGGCAACCGGCTTCCAGGCTCTGTTCATCTGGCTCCTGATTGTTGTGACCGAACTGTTCTACCGTCCGCGGCTTCTGGCCGAAGGCAAGTCGCTGCGCTTTCGAATGTGGATGTATCCCTGGAGCGGTCTAGTGGCTATCCTGCTCATCCTGGGCATCATTGCCACCGCGCCGCTGGCGCCGCGCGAACTTGTGGCGCTCGCGATTGGGGTGGGAATCACCACGACCGCGGCCCTCGCTTACCTGCCGGTACGCAGGGCGCGGAGACTGGCGGGCGGTCAACTCGCGGGAAACTCCCAGTCGTAGCGGGCGACAGCGAGCCGCCGCACCTCGGGTGCCAAGAGCACGCCCGCCGTGAGCACGCTGCCGATGGCGGAGATCCACAAGGCGTCACGGGGGCCCAGCCAGGTCGCGAGGAGACCCGCCATCACTGCTCCGGCGACACCCAGTCCACCCGTCAGGGTGCGCAGGGCTCCTTCGACCCGTCCCAGCCACTGGTCCGGCGTCAGGCTCTGCTCCAGCACGCGGGCGTTAATCTCGAAGATGGTGGCAAACAGGTCGCCGAGCAGCTGGGCGCCGAGCAGAAACAAAAAGGCCGTCAAGACAGCCCCGTGTGCGAGGGGAATGAGCATGTTGGCGAGGCCGCCCAGCAAGAATGTGATGAACAGCAGGGATCCCAGGCTGCGGCCGCGCAGGAAGCGCATCAGGACCAGGGAGCCAATCAAGCTGCCCACCCCGCCGGCGGTCACCAGGACGCCCAGCAGAAATGGACTCAGATGCAGGACCCTGAGCGCATACAGCTCGTACAGAGTAGCGTGAAACCCGCCCATCAGGCCGTCAACCATCAAGGTCAGCCCCAGCCAGCGCAGCACCGGGTGCCGTGTCCAGATGCCCATCCCGGCGGCCGCCTCGCGGCCCACTGAGCGTGAGCCCGAGCCGGGCGCGGGCGCCGGCTCCACCTTTCTCACGGCCGCCGCCCCGAAGGCTGAGGCGAGACGTGCCAGAGCGTCAAACAAGATGGCAAACGGACTGCCCAACAGCTGGATGAGGACTCCCATCAGCAGTGGTCCCGCCGACTCCCCCACCGCTTCGGCTCCGCTCACCAGCCGGTTGCCCTCCGCCAGCCTGCCGCGGGTGACGAGGAACGGCAGGTACGCCCGGTCCGCGACGTTGTAGAAGACGGCCACCGAGAATACCAGTGCGGTGACGATGGCAATCTGGATGAACGTCAGGCGGTGAAACAGCGCCGCGACCGGGATCGAAAAGAGCAGCGCGGAGCGCACGAGCTCCGAGAGGACCAGCAGCGGCCGCCGCCGATGGCGGTCGGTCACGGGACCCGCAACCGAGCCGAGGATGAGGGCCGGCATCATCGAGAGGGCGGCCAGCACGCCGAGGTCGGCGGCCGTGGCGCCGGTGACCAAAATGGCCACAATGGGAAGACCCTCCCGCGTCACGCGCGACCCGATCTCCCCCGCCAGCCGGCCTAGGATGAACCTGGTAAAGTCGCCGTCGCCAAGGAGCGTGCGTCTGGTGGATTGTTGTGTCACGGCCGCCCCAGTATAGCAAACGGCCCCGAGCCGACCCGAGACCCATGAGGCGCGAAACACTGGCGCGGCGGCCAACTCGTAGGAGCCTCCTGCGTGGTCGCAGCGGGTCTGGGGCAGGGCGCCGCCTCCATGGACTGCAGCGCCGCGCGAACTGGCTCACGCATGATCGCGCGCGAAAAAGCCCCGATTCTTCGGGCCAACCACCTAGTATGTCCCGGCTGCATTCCGGCCACTCCCGGCTCGTGTATGATGATTCAGACAGGGAAATGGCCCTGGGACGCCTGCCGGCTACGGCAGTCAGGGAGGGATCGAAGAACGATGAGCATCGAGCTCGATCAACGCGCGGCCATCACACCTAAGATGATTGAGTCCTTTCAGGACCAGTTCCGCAAGAATCCGCACCAGCGGACCCTCATGAATGCTGTCAAAAAGAACGGTCTGGCGGCTGTAGCCCTGAACCAGGACATGGTTGTGGAGATGCAGCACACGTTCTCCCACATGGTTAAGGGCGGGCCTATCACGAACCAGCGTCAGAGCGGACGCTGCTGGATGTTTGCCGGCCTCAACACGTTGCGTGTGCCCGTGATGAAGCGGTGCAATTTGAAGGAACTCGAGCTGTCTGAGGCCTACCAGATGTTCTGGGACAAGTTCGAGAAGGCCAACTACTTCCTGGAGAACATCCTTGAAACGCTGGAGGAGCCGCGGGACGGACGCGTCGTCCACTGGCTCCTGCAGGCACCGCTCAACGATGGCGGGCAATGGGACATGTTCGTCAACCTGGTCGAAAAGTACGGCGTGGTGCCGAAGTGGGTCATGCCCGAGACGTTCCATGCCAGCCAGTCGCGCGGCATGAACTCCGTGCTGACCGCTAAGCTGCGTCAGGACGCCGCGCACCTGCGCCGGATGCATGAGACCGGAAGCTCGATGGACGCCCTGCGCACCCAGAAGGAGCAGATGCTGGGCGAGTTTTACGTCGCGCTCGTGACATTTCTGGGCGAACCTCCGACGCGGTTTGACTTCGAGTACGAGGACAAGGACGAGCAGTTTCACCGCGACCGCGATCTGAGCCCCCAGGAGTTCTTCCGCCGCTACGTGGACATGGACCTCCGCCAGTATGTCAGCGTCATCAACGCGCCGACGGCCGATAAGCCATACAACCGCGTCTTTACGGTGAAGTACTTGGGCAACGTGAAGGGCGGCCGCGACGTGCTGTACCTGAACGTGGAGCCCGACGTGCTGCGCAAGGTGGCGCTGGCCCAGCTCATGGACAATGAGGTGGTCTGGTTCGGCTGTGACGTGGGCAAGATGTCGGAGCGCGAGGCGGGCATCATGGCCACCGGCCTGTACGAGTACGAAGCTGTCTTGGGCATGCCGATCGAGATGACCAAGGCGGAGCGCCTCGATTACAGCGAGAGCCTGATGACCCACGCCATGGTGTTCACGGGCGTGAACGTCGTGGACGGTCATCCGAACCGCTGGCGGGTCGAGAACAGCTGGGGCACCGAGCCGGGCAACAAGGGTTTCTTCGTGATGAGCGACGACTGGTTCGACCAGTATATGTACCAGGTGGTGGTCCAGCGGAAGTACCTTCCGGCCGAGCTTCAGGCGGTTCTGGACACCGAACCCCTTGAGCTTCCGCCGTGGGACCCGATGGGCTCTTTAGCCTAAGGATCTCCGCGGACAGGGAAACGGGCTGCCCCGCCGTCTGTGCGGGGCAGCCCGCTGTCAGCGTGCGCGCATGCGATGCTGGCCGATGCGGGCAGCCCGCTCACGCGTCACCGATAGTTGGTGAACGACAGTTCGACCCCGAAGTCCTGTTCTTTCAGATGCCCGATGACGGCCTGCAGGTCATCTTTGTTTTTGGCACTGACGCGCACCGCGGTCCCTTGAATCTGCGGGTCGACCTTAATCTTGAGGGCCCGGATGCTCTGGGTGATCTGCTTCGCAATTTCCTGGCTGAGCCCGCGTTTGAGGCTGATGGTGACGCGGGAGCGATTGTTGCTGCGCGCTTCGCGCGGCCCGGTCTCCAAAAACCGGAGGGAGACGCCCCGGCGCGCCAGCTTCTGCTCCAGCACGGTGATGAGAGCATCCATGACCATGCCTTCCGGGGCCTCCAGCACGATCGTCCGCTCCTTGTCCCACTCGACCACGATGTCGTGGCCCCGAAAATCGTACCGCTGGACCACCTCGCGTTCGGTCTGATCCACGGCATTGGTCACCTCGCCCAGGTCGGGCTCGGAGACGATGTCAAACGAGTTGTCTTTGGCCACGTCTGTTCCTCCTGAGGAGTTCGTCCTAGCCATGATAACAAGGCATGCGGGTCAGGGCATCGCCGGCCCGGTGGCTGGTAAGCTGGAGAAAAGGGTTCAAGGGGGCATGCCTCGTGGTGGTGGACGCCGTCATCGAAATCCCGACGGGCAGTCAGAACAAGTACGAGATGAACCATCATACCGGCCGCATCCGACTTGACCGGGTCCTGTACTCCCCTTTTCACTACCCGGCCGACTACGGGTTCGTGCCGGACACCCTGGCGCAAGACGGTGATCCGCTCGATATTATCGTGCTCATCAGTCAGCCTACGTTTCCGGGCTGCGAGCTTCGCGCCCGCATTATCGGGATGCTCGAAATGGAAGACGAACACGGGGTGGACGACAAACTCTTCGCCGTCGCCCAGGACGACCCACGCTACGATGGTGTGGACACGCTCGGCGATCTTCCCGCCCACATTCTGAAGGAAGTCGTGCACTTCTTCGGAACGTACAAGGAGCTGCAGGGGCTGGAGACCACGGTCGGTCACTGGCAGGGCAGGGAGCGGGCACTCGAAGTGCTGGCGCAGGCCCGGGCACGTTTTGTCCCGCCCGCCCCGTCAGCGTGCTCCGCGCCGCTATAGAGGCGCGGAGCCCAAACGCGCGTGGGCGGCCCTCCAGGATCTGGAGGGCCGCGATCTCCCCTCGCGGGCGCGGGTGATGTAACCTGAAGGCGAATGCAGGCGTTCGGTATACATGAAAGGAAGGCGGTGGCCCCCCTGAGCCAGGCCATCGAGGAGGCATTCAGCGCGTTTGTAGCAGCCAACGGCGACCGCGCTGTCCGTCTCGCATACGTCACCCTTCGACATCGAACGGATGCGGAGGATGTAGCCCAGGAGGCGTTTTATCGTCTCTGGCGGCACTGTATGCGGCATGGTCCGGAGACGTTGTCCCATGCCCTGCTGTACCAAACTGTCGTCAACCTGTGCCGGGATCGGATGCGGTACCATCGGCGGCATCCAGAAGATGCCGTGGATCCGCACGACATCACCCAACCCGGACCCGGGGGTCCCGACCGTGACCAGGCGATGGCCGTGACCCAGGCGGTCGAAGCGCTCAAGCCGGGAGAGCAGGAGGCCATCCTCCTCTTTTACTACATGGATCATTCGCTGAAGGACACGGCCGCCATCCTGGGCCTGTCCGAACAGATGGTTAAGACGCGTTTGTATCGTGCCCGTCAGCATCTGCGGCCCCTGCTGGAGCCGGTGGTGCGCGAGGAGGTCGAGTAAGTCGGCTAACGATCGCGAGCAGGACCCGGGCGAACTACTCGACCGGCTCCTTCAAGCACAAGACATCGCGTTTCCGAAAGACTTTGATCCACGTGCCGTTCACACGTGGAAGAGTCGCCGGACCCGACGTGTGCCTTTCGGTCTCGGCGTCGCGGCCGCTGCGGCCGCGCTACTGGCCGCGGCCGTGGTGGAACATCCGGCATCCCTGAGCCAGGCGCTGTCTCCGCATGCATCCCGGGTCGCTAGCTCCAGCCCGTCGCGCGACGTGTGGCAACTCCTCGGTATGGTTCCCGAAAGTTCGGTTCCTCTTTGGACCACGCCCCTCCAGGCGCCATTAAAGGAGATCCTCTACACCGGCGGTGCGGACGTGAACGGCTTTCACGCCAGCCAGGTCGTGGCGGTCGACGCCGGTTCCAGTACGGAGCTGGCCGTGGGCTATCAAAACGCGCAGCCGGTCTGGGTGACCAGCAAGACCTCCAAACCGGTCCCGGTCAGCCTGTCGCCGCTGGTGGGCCCGGCCACCGGACGCTGGCAGCCGGGTGGCGCGACACCCCTGTCATCATTCAGCGCTGCCGGTCCTGACGTGTACATCACCAATGGCGCCGAGTGGGCCCTGCTCACCGGAGCCATGAACGTGCACTGGGCCAACGACCCCGCCGCCGATGCCGTCAACGGT
>JBMFXK010000141.1:0-7343 GCA_049964315.1 Clostridia bacterium
GGTGGCCAAGCTCTATCACTTTGAATGGGTCCCCCGCGGACTGACACCGGTGCGGGAGATGGAGAGCGAGCTGGGACGGGTCCTGAGGCGGCGGCGGGGGGAGCGTTAGCGGGCCGTCGGCAAGCAGATGTGGAGGGCCTGGCCGCCGGCCACAAATCCTATGCGCTCGTACACACGCTGCTCGGCGAGGCCGGTCGGCGTGAGCCAGACACGGTCGAGTCCCTGCTCGAACCCCGCGCGCACCAGCGCGGCCGTGAGCGCCTGACCGACGCCGCGGCGGCGGAATGGCTCGCGGACACCGATGCCGGCCACCTCGGCGATTCTGCCGTGGGCGGGAGTCAGGTCGCCGCCGCCCACGACCTCGCCCGCACACGATACGGCCATGCGCGACAACCCGCCCTGTCTGATCAGGGCATGCAGGCGCAGGATCTCGAGGGGCCCCGGCTCCCCGTCCCCGAACGCCTCGTTCTGGGCCCTGCGGACCTGCCAGAACTCGCTGTCCACCAACGGCGCGCGAATCTCAAATCCGGGCGGCGGCGGTGCATCGGCGAACGTCTGCGGATTGGCCACCATGACCGGGTACGTACCCTCTTCGACAAAGCCGGCGGGAAGGAGCGCCGCCCTCACCCTGGGTGCCGTGGCGGGAAGGTACTCCAGTCGGGGTCGGAGCCCGCGCTCTCTGCACGCACTAGATCGGCTACATCGTCTGTGCTGGGGTCGGCATCGGCGTCCGGAACCGCGTAGTTGACGGCCGGATTCTGACTCATGGCATCGAAGCCCGCTACAAACGGTCCTACCCGGACAACCTCCCGCCGACTTTGCACGACCGCCCGGAGGTACTCTGCCACCGCCCGTTGCGCCTTATCGTCCACATACTCCTCCTCACACGCGTCGCGCAAGCCCGCCCGCCGGTCGATCCACGCGCCGGATTCCGGGGCTGCCCCAGCCTTTTAGCCGGTACAGGCTCTGAACCGCGGCCCGCACCTCCGCTTCCAGCGGCCCGGGAACCAGCGCGACCGCCGAGCCACCGAAGCCGGCCCCCGTCACGCGGGCTCCGGCCCGGTCATCCAGCTCCGCCACCGTGCGGCAAGTCTCGTCCAGCACGTCTGTCGACACTTCGTAATCGTCACGCAGGGACGTATGACTGTCCCGGATCAGGCGGGCGACCGTGGCCCAGTCATTGCAGCCGGCAGCCTGAACGGTCTCGCGCACGCGACGGTTCTCCCCCACGACGTGACGCGCCCGGCGCTGCAGCACGGGCAGGTGGCGGATCCGGTCCAGATCGTCGTCCTGGGCCTCGACCAGGGCGGAAAGGCCCGTCGCCTCGGCCGCCCGGACCGCCTCCGCCACCCGGATGCCATACGGAGTGTCTGCCAGGCGCCGCGCCACCCCCGTGTCAATCACAAGCAGCACCAGACCGGCGGCCGACCAGTCAAAAGGGACGGGAACGGCCGTACGCCGGCGGGCGTCGATCAAGACCGCGTGGCCAGGTCGTGCGTAGAGGATGGCCAGCTGGTCCAGTACCCCGGACGGCACGCCGAGGTACCGGTTTTCCACCACCTGCGCGAGGCGCGCCCAGTCCGGCTGCGGCTCTGCCTCCGTGGACAGCGCGCCGAGGAGTCCCAGCGACAAGGCGGCCGAGGAGGACAGGCCCGATCCTGGAGGCAAGGTTCCCTCAACCAGGATATCGGCTCCATTGTCGCGTCCCATCAGGTCGAAGACGGCCCCGACGAAGCCAGCCAGTCCGGTGAGGCGCTGCCCAAGCCGCCGGGCGTCTGCCACCGTCCCACGGATGTCAGCTGTTGTCTGCTGAAACGCCTCTGCCGTCGTACCGCTCTGAGCCTGCACAACCCCATCGGCGCGGTCGCGGACCGCTACCACCACGTGGTAGGGAACCGCGACGGCGAGGGAGACACCTCCCTGATAGTCGGTGTGGTCCCCGATCACGGTCACCCGGCCCGGCGCCGCCCAGACCCGCTGCGGGTCACGTCCGAACACCGAGCGGAACCGGCTATGCAACCCTGCAGAATCAATCACGGCCGATCCCACTCCTCCTGGGCCAGCAGCCTCAGTTCTCGCACCGTGGTCTTCGGGCTCACATCGCAGAGGAACGCATCCATCTGCAGTTCGGATCCCGCGAGATACTTGAAGCGGCCGCCGCCTCGCTCGTAGGGCAGGATGTCGATCCGCCAGTGGTACGGGGTCGAAACGGGACGCGTATCTTGGTATATCCCCCAGGTGAGCTCGGTCCGGTGACCGAAGCGTCGATCAAGCGCCCTGAGCGCAGTCTGGAGGAGCCGCAGACCGCCCGGTGCCAAGTCGGTCCGGACGAGACGGGGACCGTGCATGGCGGGAACCAGCCACAGTTCATACGGCATCCGGGGCACCGGAGGCGCAACAAGCCGCCACCCGGAAATCTCCAGCACGATTCGCTCAGGGTCCCGCTCCCGGCACAGGGGACACGGGCCGCCGGAAAACTCGGCCAGCTCGCGTGCCAGCCGCGGCGCCAGTGTCGGGTACCCGTAAATCTGGCCATGAGGATGCGCCACCGAGGCCCCGACGCGAGCCCCGCGGTTCTCGAACACAAACACCTGGGCCACATCGGCCTGGCTCGCCAGGGCCTCGGTGCGGCTCATCCACGCCTCTGCCACCATTCCGGCATGGGACGCCGGGAGGTAGGCCAGATCATCGTCGTGGCGCGGGGAGTACACCACCACCTCGGCCGTCCCCGGCTCCTGGAACGGCGGGAAGCGGTTCGGGAACACGGCCGCCGCAAACGGTTCTGACCCTACTTCCCCATCCGGTCCCGGACAGAACGGGCAGAAACCACTGGCGGCGGTCACGGGCCGGTCCTGGCGGTTTTCCGCCACGCTCACCCACTCCGGCGCCACCGACTCCTTCTGAATCACGCTGGGTCCCCTCTCCCGGCTGCCGTCCACAGTGCTTCGGGCAACCGCGCGCCCGGCAGGTGCCCGGATCCGGACCGGACGGCGACGACGGCCGGCATCGTGTCCGCTCCCCGAAGGTGCTTGGGGTCCCAGACCGGGCAGGGACCCACGGCCATGCATCCGGCGTGCCCCCGCAGGAGCAGCGCCGCCGCCGCCGCATACGCGGCCGCCAGATCCTCTGTGTGCAAGAACGACTGTGGCGCCGCGCCGGCGGGCACGCACCCTGACCGGCGATATTCCTCGATCCACGATGTATGGCCGGGAAGCCCCACCAGCCCGCGGCGGGCCGGATGCCCGAGGCCAAGCCATTGCCCCGGAAGGTCCACCGGCACCCCCCCAGGCAGATCGGGCAGTCCCACCAGCACTGGCGTCCCCGGGCGCGTCCACCGCTCGATGGCCTCGACGTTCGGAAACGCCTGGCCGCCGAGGCGGATGACCACTACCGCCCGCACAAAGAACCGTGCGCGGATGAGCGCCCACACGTCCGGGTCGAAGGCCTCTCCGACGAACGTTGCAGGTCCGGGTGGTATGGCGCCCCGCGCCTGCACCAGGACGGACTCCCAATCTCCTGCAAGAGAGCCGCTCACCCTGCGGGCGACATCATCGTCGTCGCCTGTCACTACCACCACAGACGTCCGCGCGTCGATTCCCGGGGCGCTGCCAAAAAAGTAAACCGTCCTTCCATCCTTCCTTCCATCCTCCCGCACTCGCGTCCGGGCCGCGCTCATGAAAGCAACTCCCGAACGCGGCGCCGGTCAACCTTGCCGTTGGCATTTCGCGGCAGCTCATCGAGGCAAACCCAGCGGGTCGGGACTTTATAGGCAGCCAGGCGCTCACGGAGCCACGGCCGAAGGCTGCCAGGATCGCCATGCCTTAGGACCACCGCTGCACCCACCACCTCCCCCCACTCCGGGTCGGGAATACCCACCACGCTCGCCTCTATGACGTCGGGGTGACGGTACAGCGCCTGCTCCACCTCACCGCCGTAGATTTTCTCCCCGCCCCGATTGATGAGGTCCTTGAGCCGGTCGAGGACAAACACGAACCCCGCCGCGTCGATCCGCGCCAGATCGCCCGTGCGGAGGTACTCCTGCTCGAGGCTGACCATGACGTTCCGTGTCGCCACGGGATTGTCATAGTAACCCGCCATCACCATAGGCCCGGCGACGAGAAGTTCGCCTGCCTCACCGGGAGCGGCATCCATCAGTGTTTCCGGGTTGACCACCCGAAGCGAGACTCCCGGGGCCGGCAGTCCCGCCGACCCCGGCCTTTCAGCCACGTCGCCCGCGGGCAGTATGGTGGCCGGCGACGCCACTTCCGTCAGTCCGTACGTATTGAACACCCCACAAGACAGTCGACCGGAGAGCGCCTCGAGCACCGATTCCGGCATCGGAGCTCCCCCTGACGCGGCCACGCGCAAGAAGGGTGGCGGGGCCGCGTCTTCTTGCCCCTGCCAGTACCTCAGCATCCGGATGAACAGGGTCGGCACGCAGAACACGAAACTCACCGACCGGGCGCGCATGAGCGCATCGGCGCGTGCGGCGTCGAATCGTGACAGCAGGACCGATTCCCCTCCCGCCAGCAGGATAGACAGCCACTGGCCGATGAGACCTGTCACATGAAACAGCGGTACCGCAATCAGGGTCACATCCGTGTTCGTCAGACCAAAGATGCGGTGGTAGCTTTCCGCCGAATGCAGCACGTTCGCATGGGTGAGACGGGCCGCCTTGGGGCCAGCCGTCGTGCCTGAGGTGAACAGCAGCAGGGCATCTCCGTGCGGATCGGCGTGCTCGCCGGGGAGGCCGGAAAGCGTTCCGTATCCGAGGGGCGTCCGCTCGGCCGGGAGAACCGTTCTGACCGGCAGGGCGCACGCTCGCTCCCAGTGGGTCTCACCCGCGACCATCAGCCGCGGCTTCACCAGCCGGACCAACGGCTCCAGTTCCGCCTGCGTGAGGCGCACGTTCAAGAGCGCCGGGACGGCTCCCACCGCCACCGTCGCGAGGAGCCACACCAGGTAGGAGATCCGGCTGTCCTGGAGGACCCCGACCACATCCCCAGGGCGTACGCCTTCCTGCCAGAGGACCGCCGCGGTGCTCAGCATCCGCTGTTCCAGCGCGCCGTACGTCACCGACTCCTGCTCATCAGACAGCGCCAGACGGTCCGCCCATCGCAGCGCCGCCTGCCGGAAGGCGGCTGTCAGATTGGGCGGCATAGCCAGGTAGCGGTCGCCGATCATCGCGCCTGAGGTCTCCGGCCAGTGGTGGCGGAAAGGCGCCTGCGCGCCGGTCACCTCCGCCACTGCCGGGGGGAGAGGCACCCACGGGCCGTCTGGCGGATGCCAGACACGCCGAGCGTCGCAAGACCGGGCCACGCAGCCGGCTCCCGCGAGGGCATCAACACCCGCCCCCTCATGTGTCAACAGGATGCCGCATCTCTTCGGCATGACCGCGTCCAGCTCCTCGTTGGACAATCCTGGGAGGTCAGCGCCGGCGGCATGCCGAAAGCTTCCGTAAACAAGCGGGGGGATGACCGTGCGTGTGATCGTAGACAAGCATGTGGACGCGCCCATGCGGGATGGGACTCGACTTCGCGCCAACGTCTTCCGGCCGGACGATCACGAGCCGCATCCCGTACTGCTGACGCGGCTTCCCTACGGCAAGGATCTCAGCATGGCCTCGCTGGTGTTGGACCCCCTGCGGGCCGCGGAGCGCGGCTACATCGTGGCGGTGCAGGACGTCCGCGGCCGTTTTAGGTCAGAGGGTCGTTTCGAGCCGTTTGCGGACGAGTTTGACGACGGCTACGATTCGGTGGAGTGGGCGGCCCGGCTGCCTGGCTCTGACGGTCAGGTGGCAATGTTTGGCGCTTCTTACTTCGGTATGACCCAGTGGCAGGCCGCCGTAGAGCGCCCCCCTCACCTCCGCGCCCTGGTACCCGCCATCACCTGGGGAAACTTCTTTCGCGGCGCCTTCCGGCGCGGCGGCGCCCTGGAATGGGGTTTGTGGGCGGGGTGGCTGATGGCGGCCATCGCACCTGAGGCCCTGATGCGGATGCACCACGATAACCCGATGGACCTGGTCACGGCGGGCTGGCGGCTCGCGGAGGACCTCGACACGATGGACGACCGTGGCTACTGGACCCTGCCCCTGAAGGATTTTCCCAGCCTGCGGGGTGTTGTCCCGTCCTTTTACACCCAGCTGGAGCTGCGTGTCGACGACCCATTCTGGGAGCGGCTCAACGTGGCCCGCCTGTGGCCCTCGATTGAGCTGCCCACTTTTTTCCTGGGCGGTTGGTTTGACGTCTTTCTGGGGGACACCCTCCGCGCCTATGAGACGTTCCGGGGCCGCGGCGGGCCGTACGGCCCCCGCCTGCTCATCGGCCCGTGGACGCACGGAGCCTTTGGCAGTCTGATGGGGGACCTGAACTTCGGAGTCTCCGCCTCCGGCAGCCTCATCAATCTCCGCGAAGATGTCACCGCCCTGCATTTGCGCTGGTTCGATGCGGTCTTGAAGAACGTGCCAGGAACCTGGCCGTCCGAGGCGCCGGTGCAGGTGTTCGTGATGGGAGAAAACCGCTGGCGCTACCTGCCCGACTGGCCGCCGCCCGACGGTCGCGCTCTGGTCCTCCACCTGCACAGCCGCGGCGGCGCCAACACGGCCGGCGGCGACGGCCTGCTCTCGGAGGTGCCGGCCGTGGACGAGACGCCCGACCGTTACAGTTACGATCCCAAGCATCCAGTTCCCACGCGCGGGGGAGCACTTCTGCTGGCAGGCCGCTTTCGTCCCGGTCCGGTCGACCAGACGAGCGTCGAAGCACGACCGGACGTCCTGTGCTATACCAGCGAACCACTCCGTGCCCCCCTTACCGTGATCGGCCCGGTGTCGGTGACGCTGTCCTGCTCCACGTCCGCCCCGGATACCGACTTCGTGGCGCGCCTGGTCGACGTGCACCCCGACGGCATGGCGTACACGCTCACGGACGGCATCCTGCGGCTCAGTGCGCGCGCCGTTGATTGGGACCGCCCAAACGAGGGACAGCTGCAGCCCGTGATACCGCATCACGTGTACACCGTCACCATCGACCTCTGGGCCACGGCCAATACCTTTGCGGCCGGACACCGCATTCGGCTCGACGTCACCAGCAGCAGCTTTCCCCGCTGGGACCGCAATCTGAACACGGGGGAATCAGGCGTCAACAGTCGAACCATGGCGGTCGCCCACCAGCACGTCTTCCACGACCGGGCCCGTCCAAGTACCCTGCATTTGATGACCGTATAACGGAGGGACCGCTGGTGTATGGAGAATGGCTCGCGCGCGTCCGGCAGCACACGCCCCTGGTGCACAACATCACGAACCTGGTGGTCATGCAGATCTCGGCCAACACGCTCCTGGCTGCCGG
>JBMFXK010000142.1:0-7290 GCA_049964315.1 Clostridia bacterium
ATGTCGTGACCCCGACCGAACTGTCGCGGGCTCGGGCGGACCGGCTGCGCACTATGCTTGCCAGGCCTGACGTGCGCGTCCTGGAAGGGTATGGTTTCCGGCCCCTTCAGGCTCGTGTGTTGGATCTGGTGATCGTCGCCGGGGTCGGTGGCGGAACGCTCGCGCGCATCCTCACCGATCACGCGGCGCACTCGTCCTGGCCCCTCCTTCTGCAGCCGATGCAGAACCTGGGTGCCCTGCTTCGTGCTCTTCGAGCGGTCAACCGTGGCGTGGACTGCGCCCGTCTGGTCGAGTCGCGCGGCCGCCTGTACCCCATCCTCGACATTCCCATTAACCTGCCATGGAGCGGTGGCCCACCAGGGTTCGAAGACGATCTTGGTCTCTTTCTCCAGGGCGACCCGCTGTGGCCCGCGTGGCTGGACGATGTGGCGCGCCGCCGCTCGCGCCAACTGCATCACGTGTCGTCGTCCGATCTGGTCGGCCGCCTCGAGCAGGAGCTTGCGGCCATCCGCTCCATGCGGGCTGCGGGCGCACGGCGTCACCCTCCGGAGCTGCCTAAAATCTCACGATGACCCGCACGCCGTACGTTACACTATCCGAAGACATAGGGGATAGGAACGGTGAATCGGCTAGCGAGGAGAAGGGAGAAGGTCGTGTCCAGGCACAGCTGGCAAGGCCATTTCGGCCCGGACGTGGTGTCCCGGGCATGGCCCGATTTTTCAGCCATCACCCAGGTTGTCCCGGTCTCCACCGATACGCAGGAGGCCACGCTGGCAGCCTGGCGCGGGACCTCCGAGTTTCTCGGCGCCGGTGTCGTGGCCGGTGTGTTTGCCCGGTCCCGCGCCTTGGGACATGTGCTTGGTGGCAGGCCCGTCGGGCCCGAGCTCACGTACCGCCCCTACATGAAGCTGGCCGTTTACGTGCCGGCCAACGCGGTGAACCGGGTGCGGGATGCCGTAGCGGCGGCGGGCGCCGGCGGCATCGGCACGTACACGCACACGACGTTCGCCAGCCCGGGCACGGCCACATTCCGGCCCGGACCGGGATCAGACCAGCCCCTCGGCCGCGAGGGTCAGATCGAATATGCCGATGAGTACCGGCTGGAGACGATCCTGCCCCGATGGCTGGAACGCCAGGTGGTGGACGCCATGCTGCAGGTCCATCCGTACGAGCAGGTGGCATACGACCTGGTTCCCATTGCCAACCGCCTGCTCGTTCCACAAGCCTTCATGGGCGACGATGGCACGGTCAAGACCGCCGAGGTCACGCGTGAGCTGGGTGCGTGGGCCATCACGACCGGTGTAACCCGCATGGAGGCCGAACGGGCGGATGACCGGATCCGGCTCGAGTTGTCCCGGCACGGTATTGCGGTGACGCTGCTGCCCTTCGGGATCTGGACCGTCCCCGGCCTTGAAGTCGCCCTCAGCGAGGTGCGTGGCTAGATGGCGGAGTCCTACGACTTTATCGTGTACTCGGACGGAGCCTCGCGCGGCAACCCAGGTCCCGCCGGTTATGGTGCCTATGTCTTAGACGCGAAGCGGCAGCGCACTGTGGAACTGTCCGGCTTTCTCGGCATCGCGACCAACAACGTGGCCGAGTACGAGGGCCTGCTGGCTGGACTCGACTATGTCCGTAAGCATGGCGGCGGGCGCGTTCTCGTCCGTGCCGACAGCGAGCTGATGGTTCGGCAGCTGCAGGGCCGGTATCGTGTGAAGAGCCCCGGCCTCATCCCCCTTTACCAGCGGGCGGTAGGCCTCCTGCAAGAGTGCACCGCCTGGCGCGCCGAGCATGTGCCCCGAGAACAGAACAAGGATGCCGACCGCCTGGCCAATCGCGGCATCGATGAAGCCGGTCCACGAAGGGAAGGGTCCCCGTAAGCATGAATTGGAAAGGGCGATCGCTGGTCAGCATCCGCCAGACGTCTCGATCCGACATCGAATCCTGGCTCAGCCTCGCCTCCGCAATGCAGGCCGATCCCGCCGCGTATCACGGGCTGCTCTCCCGGTCGATCCTGGCCACCCTCTTTTTCGAACCCAGCACCCGGACCCGCCTCTCCTTTGAAAGTGCCATGGCAAGGCTGGGCGGCCACGTAATCAGCACCCCGAACGCCAATGAGATGTCCTCGGCTGTCAAGGGCGAGACACTGTCCGACACCATCCGGATGGTCAACGGCTACGCGGACGTGATTGCGCTCCGTCATCCGCACGAAGGCGCAAGCGCCGAGGCCGCGCGCGTCGCGGACATTCCCGTGCTCAATGCCGGCGACGGTGTCGGGGAGCATCCCACCCAGGCGTTGTTGGACGCATATGCCATCCGACGCCACCACGGAACGCTGGACGGCATGACGGTGACCGCACTGGGAGATCTGGCGTACGGCCGTACGGTGCACTCGCTGGCCCTGCTGCTGGCCAAATTCGACAACGTAACCCTCCGCACCGTAGCGCCGGAGGGTCTCGAATTTCCGTCCCTGCTGGCCAGCGAAGTACGGGCGCAGGGCCTCAAGCTGGAAGTGTTCCAAAGCCTCGGCGACGCCGTACGCGACGCGGACGTACTTTACGTCACACGGCTGCAAAAGGAGCGTCTGCCCGAGCATCTGCGAAATCTGGCCGGCGCTTACGCGATTGATCGAACCGGTCTGGCCGCTCTGCCGCAGCACGCCCTCATCATGCATCCGTTGCCGCGCGTCGACGAGCTGCCGGAATGGGTCGACACGGATCCACGCGCCGGATACTTTGACCAGGCCAAAGGCGGAGTCTTCGTGCGCATGGCGTGTCTCGCGACGGTGCTGGGTGCGATGGCCTGACGCATCTCCATTTGTGGAAACAGGCGCCGTTGCACGGAGTGCAGGCGGTCTGTATAGTAGAACTCCGATCACGAGTCGGCCAGACGGTTGCTCGAACTTTCGAGTTCGGGAGGAAAGTCCGAGCTGCGCAGGGCAGGGTGCTGGATAACGTCCAGTGGGGGCGACCCTAAGGAAAGTACCACAGAAAACAAACCGCCCGCGAAAGCGGGTAAGGATGAAACGGTGCGGTAAGAGCGCACCAGAAGTTCGGTGACGGACTTGCTTGGCAAACCCCACCCGCAGCAAGACCAAATAGGGGAAGGATGACGCGGCCCGCCGACTTCCCGGGTTGGTCGCTTGAGGCGGCGGGCAACCGCCGCCCTAGATAAATAGCCGTCCACGACAGAACTCGGCTTATGGCTGACTCGTATAGCATTCGAAGTCGGCTTCTGACGCAGTCAGGAGCCGACTTTTGCTGCATCATCGGATTCAAAACCTGAGGCGCCACCGTCGACGCGCAGGACGTTGGCGGTCCAGCACCGCGTCACTGCGAATCAGCACCCCGTCGGGTCAAGTCCTGCCGGGCGCTGATCTGCAGGTTTCTTTCTTGCCGCGCGACCGGTCATGATCGGCCCACGTCACCACCAGGCGTCACCAAGGGTCGGGCGTCAACCTGTCGAGAAGGTCAGCGAAAAGAACGTGGGCAGTGCGACCCTGTCCTGGCCTTCATCCGGTTTATGGTCGCCGCATCGGTAGTACGAAGCGTACGGTACCGACCAGCGCCGCCAGGTCTCATACGCCGAGATGGCGCGTCACGCGTGGGATCCGGCATAAATTCGGGAGGCAAGAAGCCCGGGAGGTGAACGACCCGAGGTCTACGTCTCGCGTTGAGCTGCTCTCGGACATCCTGCATCTGCCGCCCCTGGAGCGCATCTCGTTCGTCGATCGGATTCTCGCGAGTTTCGATAGCGGAGGACCTGCGGCGTGAGGTCGGCGATGGTTCCACCACCGGTGGCATGGTGAGGGACGGGCCAGCAGGAGCGTCGGCCCGCCGAGTGCGCAGATACGGCGCCAGGGAATCGATGAGCGTCATGGGACACCTCCCATAGCGGATCCGCCCTGCGGACTTCGGACTGCGCGCCGCGGCGGTGGAGTGCGCTATAACTCGGCTTCTAGCTGACTCGCCCATTACGGTACAAGATGGCTCCTGAAAAATCAGGGCCATCTTGCTTGTCAATGCGACCGGACCGGATGGAACCTAAGCCTAAAGGAGCGGACGCATCTCGGCCGGGCCGACGAGTCGAGCGCGCGGCTCGCCGGTCAGCGCCGACGGAACGTCTTGCAGGCGGTGTCGGCACACTTGTCCGCAGGGGTCTGGCCGATGTCACTCACGATCAGGTTGGCCTGTGGAGCATCGACGCCGCTCGGATACCGTTCCACGGCCGCTGTGGACGTCACCAGGATCGTGTCCGCCGAGCAGTAATTGTCATTGGCCCAGAAGTAACAGTTGTCAACCGTGCAGCGTACTTGATTCGGCATACGACCACCTCCCTCAGTGGTGGGCGGCAGCCGCGTGCTGGCGGCCGTGCTCGAGAATCTTGACCTCGTGGGCGTGCTTCTTCAGGATGCCCTCGACCTTCTGCTCGTCATTGGTAGTGACGAGGATGACGGCGCGTCCTTCCTGGACTTCTTTTTGGAGATGCTCACCCTCCGCCTTCGGCATGCCCCAGTCCACGAACGCACCGACCATGCCGCCGGCGGCCGCTCCGGTGAGTCCGGCGGCAAGCGGGCCGAGAGCCAGGATGGGTCCGATGCCGGGGATGGCGATCAACCCCGCCGTTGCCAGGAGGGCCGTTCCCGCTCCGATGCCGGCTCCCCAGGTGGTGCCGCTGGTGAGATCATGATGCTCCCCGCCAGCGGGGGCGCCGTTCTTGCGGGTGTCCTTGCTCACCAACGAGATGTCATGGTCCTCGATGCCGGCTTCCTTTAACGCATGGACCGCGCGCTCTGCGCGCTCGGCGTCTTGAAACGTGGCAATGACCTTGCCCATATTCGCCTCTCCCCTTCCTCGGGAAGAGCCTGCCCGCAGCCAAAAGCGCCTATCCGGGCAAATCCCGCCAGACGGGTCAGATGGTTTCAAAAATAAATGGCATGCACAACACGTACGGTGGTCCCGGTCATGGCCGGTGCGGCCTGACGCGAGGGGCCGCGTTCCGAGCACGTTCCTGCCCTTACGGTTCCCAGCGCGCTTGCCGCGCTGATCGGCACGACCCCCGGGCGGCCGTCGGAATGGACGCCTTCGGCGAGTCCCTGGTGTGCGGGACGCCGTCGTCCCGGACCATCGGTCCCTGCCCAAGTCAACTTTCGACGGTCCGCGACTGATATAGTGAGGTCACCTTGAATCTGGGAGGCTCGCATGACCCCCGCCGCATTCCGCAGCCATTTCCCGATCTTCGCATCCACGGCTCATCTCTGCAGCTGCAGTGAGGGAGCCCTGTCAGACCGCGTCATGGTCGCCATGAGCGAGTTCATGACCAGCTGGCGCATTCATGCCGCCCCCTGGCAGTACTGGATGGAGGAGGTGGACCGGGCCCGAACGCTGTTTGCGGAGCTCATTCATGCCCGTCCCGATCAGATCGCCGCCGTTTCCTGTGCCTCCGAAGGCGCCTTCCAGGTGGCCTGGTCCCTCGACTACCAGAGGTGCCCGCGCATCCTGACCAACGACCTCGAATTTCCCAGCATCGGGCATGTGTGGCTGGCCGAACAGCCGCGCGGTGCGACAGTCGACTTCATTCCCCACCAGGCCGGGATCGTGGACGCCGCCGCGTATGAGGAGCGTCTCGGGCCGGATGTGGGACTGGTGTCGATCCCGCTGGTCTCCTACGCCAATGGCCTCCGCCTGCCCGTGGCGGACATCGCCCGCGAAGCTCACCGTCACGGGGCGCGGGTGTTCGTCGACGCGTACCAGGGTGTCGGCGTGCTGCCGGTGGATGTGCGTGAACTGGACTGCGACTACCTGGTGGCCGGCACCCTGAAGTACCTGCTCGGATCACCCGGGCTCGCCTTTCTCTATGTGCGGGGCGGGGACGCCGCCGCGCATGACCCTATCCTCACCGGCTGGTTTGCACGCCGCAATCCGTTCGCGTTCGATCCCCGCCTCCTCGACTATGCGGACGACGCACGGCGCTTTCAGACTGGCACCCCGGCCATTCCGGCGGCGTTTGCCGGGCGTGCGGGCCTCGAGATGATTCGCGAAACCGAACCCGAAGCGGTGTTCGCCCACGTGGCGGGCCTGGCCGACCGGCTGCAGGGCCGGCTCCTTGAAGAGGGATTCCACCTCTTCTCGCCGACGGACCCGGCGCGTCGCGGCCCTCAGGTCACGGTATATGTCGACGACCCCGAGGCGTGTTCCGCGCATCTTGGCCGTCTCGGCGTCGTCGTGAGCCCGCGTGGACAGGTCGTGCGCATCAGCCTTCACTACTACAACAACGACGAGGACCTGGACCGGGTGGTGGCGGGGCTTAAGAGCTACCGGGACCGGTCGAGAGTCCCCCATTCCTGAATCGGGCTCCGGCATAGGCAGGGGGAAGGCGCCGGCTGTCCGGCGCCTTCCCGGCGGCTCACTCGTTCCAGCTGGGTCACTCTCCCGCGCTGGACTCGCGGTGGAAGATGTGACTGTGCAGGTCGTGCTCCACCATCTCGGGGTGAAAGTCCAGGTTCTTGCCCGCCTTGGCCTCCTTCAGTTGGTCGGTCTCGTACGAGGACGACACCGCCCAGTAGTAGGCGCCCACACCCATCAGTCCGGCGATGATGGTGTCCCAGGGGAACGCGATGGCGTGCGCGTTGCCGGTTCCGAAGGAGCCGAACCAGCTCAGCACCACCACCGCGAAGAACAGCACCGGCATCCACAGCCCGGCCCGGATGTCGCGGCGCGGCAGTTTCAGTCCGTAGAACGCCACCACGTACAGCGCCAGGCCGACCAGGAAGAAGATGGCGACCTGCATGGTCGTGGGCCAGCCATACCAGAGGAACATCATCGACGACAGCGCCATCGCGACCGGACCCAGCCAGGATGCGTGGCGCCCGGTGCTGAACGGCCGCGGAATCTCCGCCGCATGCCGGCGAAAGATGCCGAGCGCGCTGCCCGACGTCATGTAGCTCAGGATGCCGGCCCCCGACACGACCACCACCAGCGCGTGCCATGACGGGAACGGCAGGATGCAGATGAGCCCGAAGACGAAGCTGGCCCAGAGCGCGTTCAAGGGAACCCCGCGCCGGCTCAGCCGCTTCAGCCAGGCCGGAAGGCCGAATCCGTTCTTCTCCACGGCGTAGATGGCGCGCGGACTGGTGCCGGTGCCGATGAGGCCGACGCCGCCCGGCGAGAGCGCCCCATCAACGTACAGGATCACGCCCAGCCACCCGAGGCCGATGCCGATGGCGAGCTGCGCCAGGGGCGACGTGAAGCTGATGTGTGACCATCCGTGGGCCAGCGCCGAGTGCGGTACGAC
>JBMFXK010000143.1:0-7256 GCA_049964315.1 Clostridia bacterium
ATCGGCGCTCGCGCGAGATTCTGGCTGCGTTCGATGCGCAGTGGGGCTGGATGTATGAGACCACCCATACGGACGGACGGCCCGCCAAGATCGACTACACGGTCTGGTCGGAGGTATTCACTTGCCGCTTCTGCGGGAGCGAGGTCGTGTTTTACGACTGCGCCTTCGACGAAAAAACTGGCCGCGTTCGGGATGTCTTCTCCTGCCCTGCGTGTGGCGCTGCAATCAACAAGGACGCTCTCGACCGGCGGCGCGCTCCCACGCGCACGCTCGCCGGCGACACCATAGAGCGCGTCTCATTCCGCCCCGTGCGCATCGCTTATCGCGTCGGCGGCCGACCCGCTCAAAAGCAGCCGGACGACGCTGATCTCGCCGTACTGGAACGCGTCAGCCGCATCACCCTCCCGCTCTGCCCAACCACGGCCTTCCCGTTGAACGACATGTACCATGGCAGTCGCTTGGGACCGAAGGGCTTTACTTCAGTACACCACCTCTACAGCGATCGCGCACTCGCTGCGCTGAGCGTCCTGTGGTCAGCGTGCTCCGCCGAACCGGACCCGTCCCTGCGCATGGCGCTCCTCTTTTGGGTAGAGCAGGCCCTCTGGGGCTTGTCTTGGATGAACCGATACCGACCGGAGGGCTATTCGCAGGTCAGCCAGTATCAAAATGGCGTGTACTATGTACCAGCCTTACACTCCGAGTGTTCCGTCCGCTACAACCTCGAAGGCTCGTCCCCCGTCCGCGGCAAGCGCGCGTCTCTGGTGAAGACGTGGCGCGTAACTCCCACCGAGCCTGGCCAGGTCATGATCTCCACCGGATCATCGACCCGTGTGCCGCTTCCAGACGCAAGCGTCGACTACATCTTCGTCGACCCCCCCTTCGGCAAGAACATCCCGTACGCCGACCTTGATTTCCTGGTCGAAGCGTGGCATCGCGTTTTCACCGCGGTTCAACAGGAGGCCGTCCTCGACGACGCACGTCACAAGGGTCTTTCGGAGTATCAGCGGCTCATGGAGGACTGCCTGCGCGAGTTCTACCGCGTGCTCAAGCCAGGCCGTTGGCTGACGATGGAGTTCTCGAACTCTTCCAACGAGGTCTGGCTGGTGATTCAGGCCGCGTTGGCGGCCGCCGGCTTCATCGTCGCCGATACGCGCATCCTGGACAAAGAGCAGCTCTCATACCGCCAGGTGACGGCGGCCAACGCTGTCAAACGAGACTTGGTCATTTCAGCCTACCGGCCGGCGTCAGAGCTGGAGGAGCGGTTTGCGCTCACGTCGGGCACCGAAGAAGGGGCGTGGGCGTTCGTCCGAGAGCATTTGCGGCACCTGCCCACACTGGAACGCGCGGCGGGAACGCTGCAGGTTGTCCGCGAGCGCTTAGCCGACCGGCTCTATGACCGCATGGTGGCCTACCACGTGCACAAGACCGCCACGGTGCCGTTGACTGCGGCCGAATTCTACGCCGGATTGGAGCGGCGCTTCCCCGTGCGCGACGACATGTACTTCCTTCCGGATCAGGTAGAGGTCTATGAGCGCGCGCGCGTGACGGCCAAGCGGGCCCAGGAGACCGCCCTGTTGGTCTCCAACGAGGCAACCGCCATCCAGTGGTTGCGACAGCACCTCCGGGGGCGACGGCGGACGTATGCCGAGATCCAGCCGGATTTCTTCCGTGAATCGCAGGCGGGCGTGGATGGGTGGGAGGACCTGCCCGACCTCCTGCAGCTGTTGCGAGACAACTTCTTGCAGGACGGCGAGGGTCGGTGGTACGTCCCCGACCCGGGCAAGGCCACCGACATGGAGAAGCTGCGGGAGCGGGCCTTGTTGCGGGAGTTCGAACAATACACCAAGGGGCGCGGCGCTCTGGCCCGGTTCCGGACCGAGGCCGTGCGCGCTGGGTTCAAGGATGCGTGGGCGCGCAGGGATTTTGACACGATCCTGACTGTCGGCAATCGCCTGCCCGTGGATCTGCTGACGGAGGATGTGGCCCTCTCCCGCTACCTGGACAATGCGCGCCGCTTGAAGGGATAGGGGGCCCCGGTGTGACTCCAGTCGAAGCAGCCTACTGGACCCCTGGTCGGCAGACGGTCGCGGTGCTGGAGCGTCGCACCCTGTGGGGCCGCGCCGTCGCCGAAGTGCTGGTGCCGTCCACGGGACGGACGCTGGTGGTCGACGCAGCCGACCTTGGCCCGGCGGCGGAACGGGCCTGGAGCCGGGCGGAAGTCACCTACCGGGCGGCCGCGGGACGCTTCAGCCACGAGCTGGCCCACAACGCGTTGGCGGTGGCTCCGCGGGAACGCCTGGAGGTGCTGCCCCACCAACTGGCCGCCCTGCAGCGGGCCCGCGCCGCCGACCCGGTCCGCCTCCTGCTGGCCGACGAGGTCGGGCTCGGCAAGACCATCGAGGCCGGGCTCATCTATACCGATCTTCGGACCCGCGGCCGGGTGCGGCGGGTCCTGATCGTGTGCCCGAAGGCCGTGCTGCTGCAGTGGGTGGCGGAGATGCAGGACCGGTTCGGGGAAGCCTTCGCGCTGGTCGGACAGGGTGGAGTCCCCTTGGACGCCGGATTTGACCCGTGGCGCCAGTTCGATCGCGTCGTGACCTCCGTGGATGCCATCAAACCCCTGAGGCGTCGGCGCGGTTGGAAACTGGACGAGTTGGAGCAGTACAACCAACGCCGCTTCGCGGCCGTCGTGGATGCCGGCTGGGACTTGGTGGTGTTCGACGAGGCGCACCACGTCGCCGGCAGCACGGCGGACGTCAGCCGTCACCAGTTGGCGGCGGAATTGGCCCGTCGGGCGCCGCACGTGCTGCTCCTGTCGGCGACACCGCACTCCGGAAAGTCGGAGGCCTTTGCGCGCCTGCTCGGGCTCCTGGATCCCTCGCTCGCCGCAGGTGAAGGGCTGACCCAGGAGCACGTGGCGCGCTGGGTCGTACGGACCGAGAAGCGGCAGGCCAAAACCGCCAACGGCGAGCCGCTCTTTCAGGCACGCACCACTTCCACGGAGATCGTCCCCTACGGGTCGCGCCACATTGAGGCGGAACTCTACGAGGCGGTCACACAATACGTGCGCGACGGATACCAACGCGCCTTGCGCGAGCACAGACCAGCGGTGGGCTTTTTGGTCCTGCTGATGCAGCGGCTTGTTTCATCGAGCACCGCCGCCATCCTCGGGGCACTGCAACGCCGGGCCGCCGCCTTGGAGGCCAACTCCGGTGGCTTGCTGCCCCTGGACGCCCTCGCGGAGGAATGGCAGGAACAGGACGGCGACGAGCAGCTGGCAGTGCTGGCAGCGGTGGAGGCGCCCCTATGGCGCGACGAGCGCCGCGATGTCGAGGCGCTACTCCATATCGCGCGGCAAGCCGCGCGGCAGACCGACGCCAAGGCCACCCACCTGCTCGACCTGCTCGCCCGCCTGCGACGCGAGGAACGCGACGCGGACCTCAAGGTGGTGGTGTTCACCGAATTCCGACCCACCCAGCAGATGCTGGCCGAGCTCCTGGAGGGGGCCGGATACCGGGTGGTCACCATCCACGGCGAGCTCACCATCACGGAACGTCGCGCCGTCCAGCGCGAGTTCGCCGAGGGGGCGCCAATCCTGGTCTCCACCGACGCCGGCGGGGAGGGCGTGAACCTGCAGTTTGCGCACATCGTGGTGAACTACGACCTGCCGTGGAACCCGATGCGCATCGAGCAGCGCATCGGCCGCGTCGACCGCATCGGTCAACGCAACGCGGTGCGCGCGTTCAACCTGGTGTCCGAACACTCGGTGGATGCCCGGGTCCTCGAAGTCCTCGAAGCGAAGCTGGAGACCATTCGGGCCGAGCTCGGCGCCGACAAGTGGGGAGACGTGCTGGAGAGTGTCTCCAGCGGTCGGCGGGTGGAGGAGCTTTATGCCGCGGTGATCGGAGGAGCGGCGGATCTGTCTACAGCGGCAGAGACGTTCGTGCATGCCACCCGTGCCGATCTCGACGGCCAAGGCCGGGCCCGCTCATTGCTGCCGGCCGACACCCCTACCGCCCCGCCCATGACAGCGCCCATCTGGCGAGGACTCTTCGCCCGCGCCCAGCGCGCCTGGCGGGTTGACGAGTCAGAACCGCCCGAAAAGGCCTTGTCCCAGATGCCCCAGATGCTGGCGGGCGAATCCGTGGCGGTCGTCCATGCGGGGGTGTCGGGCGTGTGGTCTCTCTGGGAGGTGCGCCCGGACGCCACCACGGAAATGACCGACTATTTTGCCCTGTTCTTGCAGGAGGGCACGCGCGTCCGCCCCGACCATGCCGAGCGCATATGGGATGGGCTGGCCCGCGGCGAGTTGGACGTGGCCGGTACAGCCTCGTTCGATCCGGTGGTGTGGAACCGGTGCACGGAGGAAGCGACAAACCGGGCGTATGAACCCAGTCGACGCCTGTGCCCTCCGGAGCGGTGGCGGGCCCCTTGGCTGCGCTTGCGCCTCCTGGTGCAGGTGGAGCCATGAGGCATTGGGTGGACGCGCAGTTGGCCGCAGCCCGCCAGACCGCTCCCTCCACGCCTGTGGTGATCCTGGACCCTGCAGCGGTGGTCGAAGAGGGGGATCTGCCATCCCTGGGGGGCGCGCGGGCTTGGTGGGTCGACGACTGGTGGGGCTTGCGGCGAACTTACGAATGGCACGTCCGGTACCGCTCCCTCCACGCGGAACGGGCGGTGATGGTCGTCCGCTCGCCCGACTTCACCGAGCCCCGGGACCTGCCATGGGATATCGGCGAGGCGTGTGCCATCTGCTCCGTGCACCTGCCGGTACCCCGGCCGTTGGCGCCGGTGGTGCTGGCCCTCTCACCGGAACAGCAGGATGCGGCCGTCCAGGCGGTCATGGGCGCCACGGACCCGCTCGGTGCCGTGCTGCGAGCCGTTTGGGGCGTACAGCTTCCGGCCGCCACGCCGGCAGGAGAAGTCGACGCGACCCTTCGCCTGCGCACGGACACCACAGCGCCGCCCGCGCTGTGGCCCTTGCTCCGTGATCGCCTCACGCACCCATTGGCCGTCGCCCTGGCGGCCGATCCTCCGGACATGGGGTTATGGCAAACGGCCTGGCGCGAAGCCGTCATCGGCGACGGCGGCCCACACCGAGCCATCCTGGATGAGTTGGGTCATCGCCTGGCGCCATTGTTTCACCTGGGGTTGCTGCAACCCATCGCGATGCGGCCCGAAGGCCGGAACCCCCTGCCGCCGGCGTGGGCTGCCTTTGGCCTCCGGCCCCCGAGTGCGATAGAGCGCGCCCGGGCCCTCCTTGCCGCGCAGCCCCCGTTCCAGCCAGACCAACCCAGCACCGCATGGCCCATGCTGGCCGCGTGGTGGGGTGAATTGCGTTGCGCCCTGGCGCAAGCGGCGCCGGCAACGGACGCCGCGGATGCGTGGGGCCGCTGGCAGGAGATCGACACCGCCTTTGAGGGCTGGCTTCGGGGTGGCGGGCTCGCCGGCGCCCTGCTCAGCCCGAGGCCTTGGCCGGCCGCCGTTCACCAGATCGCGCCCTTCCTGGCACGACGGCTGCGGGAGCGGCGCGCTCGGAGGATCGCACTGATTGTGATGGACGGCATGGCCTTTGCCCAGTGGGCCGCCATCCGCGAATGGGCGGGACTCCACACGCTACAGGCGGGTGGAGTGCTGGCCATGGTTCCCACGCTCACGAGCATCTCGCGCCAGGCGATCTTCGCCGGCCAGCGCCCGAGCGAATTTCCCCGCACCTTGCAACGAACGGATCACGATGCGGCTGTTTGGGAGGCGTTCTGGCTGAACGAAGGCCTGCCCCAGGCGGAGGTGTTCTACACCCGGCTGCCGGGACGGGCGGACGATGCCCTTCCGAACCTCGGTGGGGCCTCGGTCGCCGGCGTCGTCATCGAGGCCGTGGATCACATGCTGCATCGCGCCGACCTCTTTGGCGAATCACAGCTCCTGGCCACGCTGAAGGCCTGGACGGAGCAGGGCGCCCTGCGCCAGTTGGTGGAACGCATGATTGCTGACGGGTTTGAGGTCTGGGTCACCTCTGACCACGGCAACCTGGAGGCATCGGCGGCGGGGCGGGTGGCGCCGGAGGGCGTGGCGGTCGAGGCCGCGGGGCTCCGGGTCCGCTGCTACGCGACCTCGGCCCTGCGCGCAACGGCCGCGGCGGAGGGCCTCGTCTGGGACCCCCCCGGATTGCCGGCGGGAACGCTGTACCCGCTGTTCGCCGCCGGCCGCCAGGCGTACTTCCAAGGGGGGCCGCGCATGGTACACGGCGGGTTCAGTCTGGACGAAGTGGTCGTGCCGCTGGTCCAGGTGGCCATATGAAACGCGGCGCCATCCTCGACCGAGTCCTCAAGCCAGCTTGGCTGGACGCCGCCTGTGCCTTGGCGGCCCAGGGCTTAGGGGCCCAAGAGGCGCACCGGCGGCTGGATGCCCTTCTGGGCCCGAGCCTGCCGGGGGCCACCGCGCGGAGCAAGACCCGGACCGCCCTCGCCCACATCTGGCTCACCCCGCCGGGCGAGGCCGCCGAACTGGTGCGGTGGGCCACCCAGCATTTTGCCGATGTCAGGGATACGCGCTTTCTGCACCTCGGTGCGATGATGGCCTGCTACCCCTTCTTCGCCGACGTCTGCACCTGCGTCGGGCGGGCCCTCGGTACACGCGGCGAGGTGGTCACACCGGATGTCCGTCGACGCTTGCGCCGCCAATGGGGGGATACGAGCACGGTGGACGTGGCCGCACGAAGGGCGATCAGCACCCTCCGCGCGTTCGGCGCGCTCACGGGGGTGCCGGGTGCTTCGTTGAGCCAACAGGGGGACCGGTTGATTGTCCCCGACGGCTTCGAGGGTTGGGTGCTCCACGCCCTGCTCGTGGCGCGGCAGGCCACCGCCGTGTACGCACGCGATGCGTCTTCAGCGCCAGAGCTCTTCATGATGCGACTCCCGCTCAGCGTCGGGCAGAGCTACTCCGGTTTGCAGCAGTTCACGGAGGGCCATGGAACGCTTGTCCTGCAGGCGCGCATTCGCACCTCAGCGAATTCAGATTGAAGCGCCACGTCTATGCACGGTACTGCCCCGCGTGCTCGGCGGCCTCGCGCAAAAAATGCCTCCGCAACTTGCATTTCACACGCCAGAGCGCATTGTCGACGGATTTGAGATGAGTGCCGCAGGCCTCGGCGATCTCCTGAAAAGACATGCCATCCAACCAGCGCAGGATCACGGCGCGCTCGTACGGAGACAGCAAGTCGCGAACGGCCGCCATGACTGCGGCACCCTCTTCGAGTC
>JBMFXK010000144.1:0-7223 GCA_049964315.1 Clostridia bacterium
GCCGCGCCGTTCTAAAATCCTGATGCCCGCGGGCGGGACGTGCGGAAGCTAAGCTAGACCTTCGCGGCCGGCTCCGGGGGGGAAGGTGGAATGGTGATAGCCGTGGTGCCCGTCGCTCCGGGTGACGTGCTGACCGTCATCGTGGGAGCAGGTGGTAGTGGCTCGCAATTAGCCAGAACCAACGGAGGGACCAGCTCCATTGCTATTGGCTCGGCGCGCCTCACCGTCCTCGCATTCGGAGGGCAGGGGTCAACCCAACAACGGTGGTGGCACGCCCTCGTCTGCCGGCGGCCGCTTCAGCGTCGCGCTGCCGGCTGAAGGCGTGGCCGAGCAGGTGGGCGCGGCATCCACATCCTACAGCATCGCTAGAGGGGCGTCCGCATCGGTACCCGGCGGACCGCCGGACTTCTTTGGAACGGGGGGAGCCGGGGGAGCCGACGAAACCGGGGCCGCAGGTCAAAACGGCCTGGGAGAATATGTAGACGTGCAACCGATCAGCTAGGTTGGCTCGGTCGCTCGCAGACGACTGAGGCGGTGGTGGCGGAGCTCAATGCGCTAGGATTTGCGCTGGAGGACCGCAGCCACTCGGTCGGCGAAGAGGACGGTCGACCCGGACGGTCGTCCGCGACAGACCCGGCCCGTCTTCGGGAGGCTGGCCACTGGACGGCCGATCTCGCGGCCCGCTCCCCCCTTCGACGCGATGTCATTAACATCGGTGTGCGGCCGCTTCGAACGGCGACCGGCCAAGGAGGAGACGACGGCGTCTTGACTTAGAATCCCCCTTAGGCAATGTTCGGTATACAATCCAGGACACGACAGGGGATACGACCGACATGATTGAACCGCCGCCCACGGTCCATGTGTCCGCCGAACAGGCTGACCGGCTTGCCCGCCTCGAACCCTTGCTGCCACGATTCCGCGAACGCCGCCGTATGTACGATGACGCCGCCGAATTTCCCACGGCGAACTTCGCCGACCTCAGAGGCGCGGGATTGCTGGTTCCCGGGGTGCCGAAGGCCTTTGGCGGCCACGGCTTCTGGTGGGACAGCTTCGTCGAGTATTACCAGATGTACGAGGCCATTGCCGCCGCGTGCAGTTCGACGGGGCAGCTCTATCAGATCGCGACCCACGGTGCCGGCCTGCTGGCGTGGAATGCCACACCCGAACAACGGGCTAAGTACCTGCCTGAAGTGGTGGAAAAGGGACTCCTCATAGCATCGGTGGGCAGCGAAGCGGACCCGCGCGCGACCACCGCCGACATCTACAAGGCGGAGCTCCAGGAGACTGGCAGTGGATGGCGGCTCTCCTGCCACAAGCACTTTGCCTCCCTCGGTCCCGGTGCCGACTACCTCCTGATCTGGACCAGCCTGCCCGGCACCGGGACGTATATGGAGCGCCAGGTGTTCGTCCTCGTCCCCCGAGACGCCCCGGAGGTCGAGCTCATCAACGAATGGGACACGAGCGGCATGCGGGCCACGGCCAGCTGGGGC
Organism: Clostridia bacterium; assembly: GCA_049964315.1. Taxonomy (GTDB): domain Bacteria; phylum Bacillota; class Sulfobacillia; order Sulfobacillales; family JAIMBI01; genus JAKATP01. The sequence goes on from JBMFXK010000144.1 coordinate 1,491, forward strand.
ATCAAGATCACCGATTATCCCGTGCCGCAGGACGCCATTATCGGGGAACCCGGAGCGTGGGCGCGTGACCCACGCACCTTCACGCTCGCCTACGTGACCAACCACATTGGAACGGCCCAGGGGGCCTTCGACCTTGCCTGCCAGTTCGTGAAAGAGCGCCCTTACCTGGCAGACAACCAGGTCATCCAGGTGGCTCTGGGCGAAATGGCCTCGCAGCTCGCGGTGACGCGATCCTCCCTCTACACGGCGGCCCGCCTGTGGGAGGAAGCGGCGGCGGAGGGCTTCGAGCGCTCGAGCGTCGACCGGGCGGAGCTTCTCGGCCTGCAGGCGCTGCATGTGTCCAAGCAGGTGGCCCTGGACGTGACGCGGAGGGTCTTTGACGTGTGCGGGGCCCGGGCCGCGTTTCGTAGCATGCCGTTTGAGGCGATGTTCCGCGATGTGAGGACGTTTACCCTCCACCACCGGGACTTCGACTACATGTCGCGCGTAGGACGGGCGGCGCTCGATGGCCCGCACGTCGCGCGGCTCGGCACCTACATCATGGACTCGCCGACAAGCCCCCCACCAGACGACGGGAGGACAGAGTGACCGCATCCGAACGCATCGACTTCGCGGTGGTGAACGCGGCGCAGCTCGTCCGGGTGGGCGAAGGCGCTCGCGGAGCACGGCGGGGTCGCGAGCAGGGCCAGCTCAACGTGGTGGCCGATGGAGCGCTGGTTGCGAGGAACGGCCGCATTGTCGATGTCGGCCCGACTGACGAGATTGTGGCCCGGCACAACCTGCGGAACGCGGAAGTCTTCGACGCCTCCGGAATGACCGTCCTGCCAGGGCTCGTCGACGCCCACACCCACCCGCTGTTCGCCGGGCTGCGATACCAAGAGTACGCCGAACGGCTGGCGGGCCTCGAGATGTCCGCGGCTAAAGGGCGGGGCGGCGGCATCTGGTGGACGGTTGAGCAGACCCGGCAGGCCAGTGACCAGGAGCTTGCCGCGCTTCTCTCGAGTTACCTGGGCACGATCCTGCGCTCCGGCACCACGACGGCTGAGGCGAAGAGCGGGTATGGGCAGACGGTCGAGGAAGAGCTTAGACATCTCGCCATCATCGATCGGGTAGCCAGGGACAGCGCGCTGCGCGTAGTGCCCACTTTGCTCGGAGCGCACATCGTGCCGGGCGAGTATGCCCGGGCGGCCGATTATGTGGAAGACATCCTCCATGACATGCTGCCGCGGGCGGCCGAGCAAGGCATCGCGCGCTTCTGCGACACGAGTCTGGATCGGGACTTCACGCCCGACCTTGCCCGACGCGTCATTGCGGAGGCACAGCGCCTGGGACTGCCGGCGCGGCTCCACACGGACGGCAGCTCAGACACCGATGGCTGGGCCATCGCGGCTGCGGTCGGTGCGGCCAGCGCCGATCATCTGACCTCCACGCCGGTGGACAAGATTGCCCGGGTGGGGGCCACTGATACGGTGGCCGTGCTCCTTCCGGCTGCCGAGTTGTACTACTTCTGGAACCGCGCCGCGGCACGGGACTTTATCCGCGCCAACGTCCCGGTGGCCATCGCCACGGACTTCTGCTCCAGCATCCATGCGCCCTCCCTCTTCGATCTGTTGAGCCTGGCGGCGCCCTGGTACCGCATGACGCCGGAAGAGGTCATCGCGGCGGTCACCGTCAACGCGGCTTATTCGCTCGGTGTGCTGGACCAGGCCGGAACGCTCGACCCTGGAAAGTCCGCCGATCTGATAATCGTCGATGTCCCTGACTACCGGCAGATGATCTATGACTACGGCGCCCCGCTGCACACCGTCATCGCCGGCGGGCGCAGGGTGACGCTAGCCGGCGGATAACGGATAGAGGGAACCGTGGCCGGTGCGGGTCGGTTCCGCGATAGGGAAGTGGGGAGCTTCGATGGATGAGTCCGGCGGGCCGGCGACGTCCGGGATCGAGCTCTTGCCGGCAACGCCGGCCGGGTTTCGCTCGGTGCTCGGCTGCTTTCCGACCGGTGTCGCCGTCGTGACGACGCGCGTGCACGAGGTGGCCTACGGGATCACTATAAACGCCTTCACGGCGGTGTCGCTCCGGCCGCCGCTGGTGCTGTGCTGCATCCGCCGGGGGAGCCGCTTCCTCCACGGACTCGCCCAGACCAAGCTGTTTGGGGTCAGTGTCCTGGCTGACCACCAGATGGACATTGCCACGTTCTTCGCGGATCGTTCCCGCAAGGACGGGGACCGATGGGGAATGGGCCACCGGGTCTCGCCGCTCGGGTCGCCGCTCATCGAGGGAGCGGCGGCGTGGCTCGACTGCCGGCTGGAGCGGGTGCACGACGGGGGTGACCACGTCATTTGTCTCGGCCGGGTCGAGGGGCTCCTCTCTGACAGAGGGCAAAAGAGCCTCGTGTTTGACCGGGGTGAGTTCCGCCAGGTGGGCTTACCGTGGGCGGACGAGATGGAAGACAACAGTCTCAGCTGGCCGGTTACATAGTGCAGTGGGCACGGTTGCCTCGGGCTGCCAGGCGTGAATACGAGTGTCAGTCCACGGGCTTGGAACAGGAAGGGGCACAAGATAGTGGGGTCGATGGAAGAGGACGGGGGGATCGCGGCCCAGATCGTTGAGGAAGAGGTCGTCGAGCTCGCCTGCGACCTGCTGCGGATTCCAAGCTTCAAGGCGGGAGGGGAATCCGAGCTCGCGCGCTGGCTCCACGGATTCTTCGTCGAACGGAGCTACCAGGTCGAGCTGCAGGAGGTCGCGCCGGGGAGATTCCAGACGATCGCCGTGCTGCCCGGCGAGGGCGGAGGCGGCCGGTCCCTGATGCTGAACGGGCACATCGACATCGACCCGCTCGCCGCCGGCTGGCGGCGCGACCCGTGGAAGCCCTCGGTGGAGGGCGGTCGCCTCTATGGCGCCGGCGCCCGCAACATGAAGGGCGGCCTCGCGTCGCTCATCTCGGCGGCCGAGGCCGTGCGCCGTGCGAAACGGCCCCGGCGTGGCGACCTCGTCGTCGCATGTGTGCTGGGCGAGCTCTCGGGCGGAGAAGGCACGGTGGCGATGCTGGAGCGCGGGATGCGGACCGATGCGGCCATCGTTCCCGAGCCGGTCGGGGAGAACCTGGTGACCACGCACGCCGGCGTGCTCGAGTTTTCCCTCTCCACGACCGGGCGATCGGAGCACATCTCGCGCAAACCCGAGGCCAAGGACGCCATGCAGGCGATGATGAAGCTGATCGCGGCGTTGGGAAACGTCGACTGGCAGTGCAAACGCCGCGACGACCTGCCGGCTCTCCCCATCTTGAACGTCGGCGGGATTATCGGAGGAAGAGGGCGCGACTACGATCTGCGCGGCCCCAACTTCACGTGTGACTACTGCACCGCGCTGCTCGACGTCCGGTTCCTTCCCGGCCAGACAGCCGAGTCGGTTCTCCGCGACGTGGAGCGGTGCCTCAAGCAGGTTGGTGACCTCGACGGGGTGACCTGGGAGATCTCCCGCGAGAGCCGGGAGCCCTATTCGCTCAATACCGTGGTGTTTGAACCGACCGAGATCCCCACCGACGCCGAGATCGTGCAGTTGGTCCACGAGGAGTTCGTGCGGATAATCGGGCATGCGCCAGGAAAGATTGGCGTATCCCTTCCCGCGTCCTACAGCGGTGACGACACCGCGCATCTCTGGCGCGCCGGCATCCCGTGCCTCATGTACGGTCCCGGGGGAGGCTCGCACCAGGGATACGGCGAGGTGGACGACCACGTCGACGTGGGAGAGATGGTGCGGTGCGCGAAAGTGCTCGCGACCGTGGCAGATCGCTACTGCCGCTGACCACTGGCGCCGGCCGCGCCGATGCCGGCAGCGGCTCGCTCAACGTACTCGAGCCCCGGGGCCACTGCGCAGGAACCGGAATGGAGTACTGGATCGGCTTGGCAGCGTGCATTCTGTCGGATGCACGCTGGATGCGAGCATTGCGCCCCTGTGGGTCGGACATAGGGAGGCCTGTGCGGCGGCCGGGCGTAGTTAACCGAGGAGGATGCGGCTATATGGATACAGGGCCGGATGGCCAGTCCAGGCCGTCCGAGAATGGCAAAGGGGTATCACTGGGACGGTCGGTGTACGACCGCATCCGCCACGACATCGTTCTCGGCGTGCTCCGCCCGAATGAGCGGCTCGTAGAGGCAGACCTTGGCGCGAGGTATGCAGCGAGCCGAACCCCAGTCCGCGAGGCCTTGGTCAGGCTGCGGGAGATCGGCCTCGTGGAGCAGCTCCGGAGCGGCTGGTGCGTACGCGAGCAGACCGAGCAGGAAGTCCGCGAGATCTATGCGGTGCGCGCGATCCTCGAGGGCGGGGCGGCGCGCGTCGGCGCGCGTCTGGCAGCGCAGGGCGGGCTGCCCGACAAGACGCTGCGGCAGCTGAGAGAGACGGCGACCGGGTTGGAGGGCCGCCTGGTGCCCGAGGTTCCTTCCTATATCGAGATTGTCGAGGAGAACGAGCGCTTCCATGACCAGCTGATTGCCGTGGCGCGCAATGAGCGGCTGCTGCGGCTGTGCCAGCGGGAGCGGGCGTACTATTTCAACTTTCAACTGGCGAGTCTGTATTCCGAAGCCGACTACCGCCATCAGAGCGGGCAGCATCTCGCACTGGTCACGGCCGTTCTGGCAGGAGACGCCGCCAAGGCGGAGGAGATTGCGGTCACCCACGTACTGGATGCCTTGAGCCTGGTGCTGCAAAAGCTGTTTCACGGGCAGGCGGAGGGCGAGCCGGCCATGGCGGCCCTCAAACCCGATGCGGCAGGGGGATAGGTGCGCTTGCGCGGCGCGACCGTCGCACACCACTTAACCGGGGGGAGTCCCCTCGGAGCACGCGGGGCTGATGAAGCGGGAGCGGGGTCGCCACGGCGAAGAACATGCGTCTTGTTTGAGCCCACGACGTGAGTACGGTCTCGAACGGAGGAGCGGACATCATGGAGATGACCGGAGGCGAGGCGCTCGCGGCCCAGCTGGTGCGCGAGGGGGTATCGATGGTATTCGGGTTGCCCGGCGTGCAGCTGGACCACGCGTTTGCGGGGCTGTATGCCGAGCGGGAGCGTATTCAGTTTCGCGGGCCGCGGCATGAGCAGAGCACGACATACATGGCCGACGGATACGCCCGGGCCCGCGGGGAGGCCGGCGTCGCGCTGGTGGTGCCTGGTCCGGGCGTTTTGAATGCAGGCGCGGGGCTGGTCACCGCTTATGCCTGCTCCTCACCGGTCCTGCTGATCGCGGGCCAGATCCCGTCTCAGCACATCGGTCAGGGCCTGGGACTGCTGCACGAGATTCGCAACCAGGAGGGGGTCCTGCGTTCCACCGTCAAGTGGAATGGGCGGGCCAGTCGGCCGGAGGAGATTCCCGGTCTCGTCCGCCGGGCTTTTCAGGAGATGTGGAGGGGCAGGCCGCGTCCGGTGGCTATCGAGGTGCCACCGGACGTGCTGGCCGCCCGGGCCACCATGCGGCTTATCGACCCGGGCCAAGGCGAGCGGGCGAGTCTGCGAACAGCGCCGGATCCCACCCTCATCAAGGAAGCGGCCGGGTGGGTTGGGCGAGCCCAGCGTCCTGTCATCTATGCCGGGTACGGGGTGGTAGCGGCCGGTGCCACGGCGGATCTGGTCCAACTGGCCGAGCGCCTTCAGATCCCGGTAGTGGTCAGCGGAAGCGGCCTTGGCGCGATCTCAAGCCGCCACCCGCTGGCCTTGACCAATTTGGCCGGTCGAGAGCT
>JBMFXK010000145.1:0-7216 GCA_049964315.1 Clostridia bacterium
CTTCCCACCCGGCACCAAGGTCCTCGCCATTTCCGGCAGCCCCTCAAAGCCCCTGACCGATGTTGCTGCCCGGCGTGATCCGTCTGCGGTGATGGCGGGCGCGACCATCCAGTTTCCTGCCGCCAGCGCCGGCGTGCCCGGACAGGGGACGGTCCAAATTCAGGTCCTGCTGCCGCCGGGCCTGTCCCCGTTTCCCCTAGTGATGGGAAAGCAGCCCGGCCTGCCGTTGCTGGACCTTTCCGTGGCGGCGGAGGGGGCCAGCCTCACCTTGAATCAGACCGCGTCGCTTCAGATCGTGCGCAGGGCGGGGACGCTGCAGGCTCTCCCGCTCTTCTCCCTCCGCCCACCTTTGTAAATCCATGGACTTGGCTGTCAGGTTGTGGCAGGAAATGGCTTCCTGAGGTCGTATGCCATATATTGCCAGACCGACGGCGGCACACCGATCGCCGTCGTCGAGGAGGCCACGATTCCGGATGGAAAGTCTCGAAGCCCTACAGAACACGACTTCCATCAGCGTGCTGGATCCGGGTGCGGCATCCACCGAGACCTTGGATGACTTGCCGCGCATCGTGGCGGTTATCCCCGCGCACAACGAGGAGCGCTTCATCGGAACGGTGGTCCTGGAGGCCACGCAATACGCACGCGTCGTGATTGTGGTGGACGACGGCTCGACGGACCGGACTGCGCGCGTGGCCGAGAGGGCCGGGGCGGTGGTGGTGCGCCTTCCCGTTCAGGGTGGGAAGGGAGTCGCCCTGAACGCCGGCTTCGAGCACAGCCGCCGGTTCGAGCCGGATGCGGTCGTGACCCTGGACGGGGACGCGCAGCATGATCCGGCCGAGATTCCGATGCTGGCCGCGCCGGTACTGGGACATATTGCGGATGTGGTGATCGGGTCGCGTTTTCTCAACGTGACCAGCCAGATCCCCTGGTGGCGCACGGTAGGTCAGCGGGTCTTGACGGTGGTGACCAATGCCGCCAGCGGGGTCAAGGTGTCTGACTCCCAGACCGGCTATCGGGCGTTCTCGCCCCGCGCGCTCGACGTGCTGCACTTTGAGAGCGCGGGCTTGACGGTGGAGTCGGAGATGCAGTTTCTGCTGCGAAAGCGTGCCCTCACGGTCGCCGAGGTGGGCGTTCACGTGGAATACCGGGATGGCAGCAAGCGGAATCCGGTGCGGCACGGCCTCTCGGTCATTGACGGCATGCTGCACATCGTGGCCCGCCGTCACCCCCTCCTCATGGTGGGCGGGCCAGGCGTCATCATGGCCGTCGTCGGCATCCTGCTGGGGGTGGTGGGTCTCCATCTGGCCCGTGGGGGCCAGCCGATCCGCGTGTGGCTGCTGACCGCCTCGGTGCTGCTCCTGCTGGTGGGGCTGGTGCTGGGCGTGACCGCCACCATCCTGCACAGCCTGGAGCGTTTCGCGGAGCGGGTGGGCAATCAGCTGGAAGAGGTGTTGGGTCGGAACTCGGGGTCACAAGGGGGTCGCAGCGTTTGAGTCTCCTTAGCTATGAGGCAGTACGCATGGGACAGAGGCCCGACCTGACCGTGGTGATTTGTGCATACGAAAGTCGACGAGATCTGGAGCACTTGCTCCCGACACTGGTCGACCAGCAGGGACCGACACTCGAGATCGTGGTGGTCGACAACCACTCGCAGGATGGTGTGGGCCCTTGGCTGGCCGCGACATATCCCGAAGCGCGCTATCTCCGCGCGCCGCAGAATCAGGGCTACGGCTGGGCCAACAACTGGGGCCTGCGGGTCGCCTCCGGGCGGTATATTCTCGTCCTCAATCCCGACACCGAACTGGCCGACGGAGCGCTCGCACAGCTGTTCGCGGCGGCCGAGCGCCACCCGCACGCTCTTGTCACGCCGAAGCTGGTATGTGAGGACGGGCGGGTCAATGCCTGCGGACTGTCTGTCCACTTCACCGGCATCACAACCTGCCGGGGACTCGGCGAAGATCCGGAGGGGTTTCGGGGCGACATCTCCGTGCCGGCCGTGTCGGGGGCGGCCATCATGGCCCGCCGCGACACCTGGCGGACGCTCGGCGGCTTTGATGAACGGTACTTCATGTACATGGAGGAAGTGGAACTCTCCCTGCGGGCACGGCTCCGGGGATATTCCCTCTGGTGTGCGGCCGACGCGGTGGTCCGCCACCACTACGCGCTCCACATGACCGCGCAGAAGTTCTACTGGCTCGAGCGCAACCGCCTCTTAACTGTCGCGAAGCTTTACGGACCGGAGCGGATGCACCAGATGCGCGCCGCGCTGCGCCTGATTCGCCTGCTGACGTTTTTATACGCGGTCCGGCAGGGATGGGAGTACCTGGACGCGCACCGCAGGGCGGGCGCCTACATGCGGCAGCAGCGGGACGAGCTGCGCCGGGAGCGCTGGAAGAGTGAGCAGACGCGTCAGGTGGCCGAGGCTGCCATCTTTCGCGACATGACGGCACGGCTCGAGCTGGGCCAGCTGTTGCCCGCTGCCGCCAACCTCGCCCGCCTCGAGGCGTGGTGCGAGCGGCTCTTCCGCCGGTGGGCGCCGGCGGACGTGGAGGCAGGTCTGGCGGAGGCGAGCCCACCGTCGGCCGCCCAGCGTAAGGCCGCTTCCGGCTGACGGGCACATCCGGAGGAACAGACCGCCCCATGCCGCGAACCCTTCAGGTATGGAGCACGTAAAGGCGCTGATCCGGGTCATCCGGGAATTGGGAGAGCGTACCGGCCGTGACGACCTCGGGGCGTACGGTGCGGCCCTGGCTTACAATTTTATGTTCGCCACCGGGCCGCTCCTGCTCTTCCTCACGGCCCTTTTGGGCATGGTGCACGTCCAGGTGGTGGCGCTGCTCAGCAAGGGGCCGCTTCCCACCATCATCCCGGCCGGGGTGCTGTCTATCGTACGGTCGGCGCTGGAGACGGCCACCCGAGAGCGCAATGGCGCGGTGCTGGGTCTGGGCGTGGTGGGGTTTCTGTGGGGCATGTCCGGGGCTTTCCGGCAGATCATCGACGCCATGAACCACGCCTACGAGTTTCCCCGGCCGCTGCGGCGAGGAACGCTGCAGTTGTATCTCCTCTCCGTGAGCCTGGGCGCGGCGGTTGGCATCATCCTGGCCATCGGGGTGCTGCTGGCCGTGCTGGGCCGGGAGTTCACCTTGTGGCTGATGGCCGTGCGCATCCTCCCGCCTGCTTGGGCGGGCGCGGCGCTGGTGCTGCGCTGGCTGCTTCTGCTCTTCTTGCTGATCATGGTGCTGGACATCCTGTACGCGTACGCGCCCGATCGCCCGCGCCCATTCCGATGGCTCAGCCCAGGCGCTGTCTTTGCCCTGGCCGGATGGCTCATCCTATCGGCCGGTTTCTCCGTGTACGCCTCTCACTTCGCGTCCTACAACCGCGTGTACGGGACCCTGGGCGGCATCATCCTCCTGCTCCTCTACCTCTATCTGTCCGGGATGGCGCTCTTGATGGGGGCGCTCGTCAACGCCATGTGGGAGGAACGCAGGTCATAGAGCGGGAGGGGATGGGGCCGGGCGCGGCTAACCCACGAAGTAGGATGACGCTGGGGGTCGAGACATGGACCGGCATTGGTGGCGAGGTTTGGATTTCTGGGTGGAGGCGCTGAGAACCTGGGCGGTCCAGGAGGAAGAGCTGGTGTGTGAGGCGGACCTCGAGGTGCAGCGGGATGGGGTGACGACCCGGCGCGGGGTGTGGACGCCCGGCGATGGATGGGGCGACCCGGCCGCCACCGAGGCGCTCTGGACCGCCCGGGTCCGCCTGGGCTGGGACCATCCGCGCATTGCTCTCGACCTTGATGGCGAGGCGCTGCTGCGGGTGAACGGGCGCGCCGTGCTGGGGGTGAATCAGAATCACCTGTTTGTGGACCTGGCCGCCGCGGTCGGCGAGGAGCCGGCGAGCCTCTCCCTCCGCCTCTCGCGCCTGGGGGTCATGGGGCGTCGCTTTGACGACCCGCGCGTGCGCAGGGTCGCCGTGCAGCGCATCGACCACAACCTCCTGGCGGCCGCCCTGGATCTGGAGGTCCTGGCCGAATGGGGCCGCCATCCCGATACGCCCGCGGCCCATCGCGACGCTCTCGCCGGGCGGCTTGCCGCGGCGCTGCAACCGCTCACGGGACTTCCCGCCGACCTGGGCGCCTGGACCGGGTGGCTCCGGCGTACGGGTGGCGGCGCGGACGACGAGGCACTCTTTTTGACCCTCATCAAGCGACGGGAGACGGTGGACGGGCTGCGCCGGATAGAGCCGGCGGTCCGGAATCGGGCCGCCGCGGACGCGGCCGCGCGACTCTCTGAGATCCGCCGCTGGCTCCGCGACCACTTTCCCAAGAGTCCCGGCCAGGTGCTGGCGTTGGGGCATGCCCACATCGACTGGGCCTGGCTGTGGCGAGTCAGCGACACACGCGCCAAGGTGGTGCGGACCCTGGCCAGCCAGATGACCCTCCTGGATCGGTATCCGGAGTGGGTGTATGGCATGTCGAGCCCCATGATGTGGCAGGCGGCCGACGAGGATGAGCCAGACCTGGCTGCGCGCGCGAGCCGCCTCGCCCGCGAAGGGCGCATCGAGCCGCTGGGGGCGTTCTGGGTCGAGTCGGATGGCCAGCTGCCTCAGGCCTCCGCGTATCTCCGCCACCTGGCCTACACATTTCGGGCCTTCAAGCGCCGCGCCGGGGCTGTCGCACCCATCGCCTTTCTGCCCGACACGTTCGGGTTTGCAGCGCCGCTCCCGACCCTGCTGGCGGCGGCCGGCGTCCGGCTGTTCCTGACTACCAAGATCAACTGGAACGACTCGACGGTGTTTCCGTATAAGGACTTCTGGTGGGTGGGACCGGACGGGAGCCGCGTGCAGGCCCAGATTTTCGGACAGTGCGCCTTTGGATACAACGGCCTCGCCACGGTGGACAACATCCGGGAGGCGTGGCGCCGCTATCAGGCCGAGGGCGGAGCGCGGGAGGTCCTCTACACGTTTGGCCTCGGCGATGGCGGCGGCGGTCCTGACCAGAACCAGCTTGAGCGCCTCTTCCGCTATCGGGAACTCCCGGACATGCCGACCGTGCGCTTCGGCCGTCCCGAGTCGCTGCTGGCGGCGGAGGACGAGCCCCTGCCGGTCTTCCGCGGCGAGCTTTACCTCGAGTTTCACCGCGGCGTATTCACCACCCAGACCCGCGTCAAGCGGGAGACCCGGCGGCTTGAGTCCTGGCTGGTGGCTGTGGAAGCCTGGAACGCCTGGAGCGGCCGGGACGAGCAGCTGGAACCGGTGTGGACCCGGCTTCTCGCCACCCATTTTCACGACATCCTGCCCGGCTCCTCGATTGGTCCCGTCTACCGGGACTGGGAGGACGACCATGCGGCCGTGCAGGGAGCGGTCGATGTCGGCGTGCAGGCGTTGCGCGGCTTTCTCGAGCGGCAGCGGCCGACCGGCGACGACGCCCTCCTCCTCATCAATCCGGCCGACGTCCGGGCCCCGGCCGGGCTCGTCACCATCGCGTCGCAGGACGACGTGGATCTGGTCGTGGGAGAGACGGTGGTCCGAGGACAGAGGACCCACGACGGCGGCATGGCGTTTCCGGTGCCCGAGATTCCTGCCCTCGGGGCGGCGAGCTTCGCGCTGCGGCCCGGGGAACCGCTGCCGGCGAGCGCACCCCGCACCGTCTCCGAAGTGGCGGTGACCTTTCCGTCTGGTGGGGCCGCTGTCAACGCGGAGGGCGTCCGCTCACTCGTGCACGGAGGGCGCGAGCTGCTGGCGGAGCCGGCCGGCATCCGGGCCTTTTACAATCACCCCGGCATGTTTGACGCATGGGAGCTTGACGCGGGTTACCGGGCCAATCCGGCCCGGCTTGCACATGATCCTCCGGAGATCGTGGAAGAGGGCCCCCTGAGGACCGTGGTGAGGCTCCGTCATACCACGGGTCAGTCCGCCATTGTCGAGCATGTCACGTTGGATCGGGTCACGGGGCAGGTGTCCAGTGAGATTGCGGCGGAGGTTCACGATCGCCACCTGCTGCTGCGTTACGAGGTGCCGACCACACTTCACGCCGAATACGCGGTCGCGGAAACCCTGTACGGCGCGGTCAACCGGCCGACGGTGCCGGCCGGTCCGCAGGACGCGGCGCGGTTCGAATGGGTGGCCCACCGCTTTGTCGACCTGTCCGAGCCGCGTGTCGGCCTCGCGCTCATCAACGACGGCCGGTTCGGGCATTCGGCCGACGGTGGCCGGCTTGGTCTCACCATCTCTACGGCGCCGCTGTACCCCGACCCGGCGGCGGACATCCGGCCTGCACCGCTCCGCATCCTGTTAATGCCGCATGATGGGGACTGGCGCGCTGGGGGCGTCCTGCCGGCCGCCCACGCCTGGAGTCTGCCGCGCGCGGCCATGATGGCGCGCGTGCAGCCGGACTGCCGGCTCTGCCCGGTGGACGGTCTGCCTGACAACCTTGTGCTGATGGGATTCAAGCAGTCGCAAGACGGACAGGCATTTCTGCTGTACCTGGGCGAGACATACGGGGACCAGACGTCTGCGCGGCTCCGGCTTCCGTTTGGGGTGAGGGCTGCGGCGCGGGCGGACCTCGTCACGGAGGAGCCGCAGGCGGCCTCCCACGGCGTGCGGCGCGGCGGCGCGCCCGGCACCATCGAGGTGGATATCCCGCCGCGCGGCCTCGCCATCGTCCGGGTGGAACCCGAGCGGGCGCCTTAGCTCGGGTGCCGGCGGGCCTCGAAGCGATAGGCGAAGCGGAACAGGGTCGGATACGGGGGAACCGCCGGGTGATACGGGCGACGGGGGACCGGCAGCGCGTCCGAGAGGGCGGCCACCTCCGCGGGGTCGAGGTCCCAGCTGAGGGCGGCCGCGTTGTCGCGCACGTGCTCGACCCGCGTGGTCTTGGGGATGGCGATCACCTCTTGGTCGCGCGTCAGCCAGTTCAAGATGACCTGGCTGGGCGACACTCCGCGGGCGCTGGCCGCGCGCTCGAACTGGACGTAGCCCCGCAGCGCCTGCGGCCCACGGTGGCCGAAGGGGCTGTAGGCCATGGTCACGATGCCCTGGGTGCAGTCGAGGTCGTGGGTCACGATCTCGATGCGGCGGTCGTCCGGACTGTAGGGGAGCTGATTGAACGCGATGTGCTGGCCGTGGGCCAGGGCGCGAAGGGTCGGGCGCAGCCATCGTTCGGAATAATTGCTCACCCCGAAATACCGGACCCGGCCTTCCTGCTGCAGGCGGC
>JBMFXK010000146.1:0-7212 GCA_049964315.1 Clostridia bacterium
CGGGCCGCGCCGTCCTAAAGCCTTGCGCTCACCGGTCTGACGTGCGGAAGCTCAGCTGAAATATTGCCGCAGTGTCGCTTCCGCCGGCGTGTTGTGCAGCGTGTAGCCGATGTCGGAGGGGCCGCCCTGCCAATTGGGACTCAGGGGATTGGTCCACCAGACCCACATGATGCCCTGGAGCTGCGGACACTGCCGGATCGTCTGGAGCGTGGCCTGGCAGAGCTCATTCTGCAGGGCGGATCGACCGGTTGGCCGGGTTCCCACCCACCCGGGTTGGACGCGGCCGAGGCTTGCGCGTAATAGCCAAGCCCGGTGATAAGAACCGGCTTGCCGCTGAGCCCGGATGACACCCTCCCGGCCTCCAGCTGGTCCGCTTCCTGATTCCAGACCGCCTCGAGGGACACCAGCGTAGGGTTTGCCGACGAAGACAGCCGGAAGTTGGCGTCGACGCCCCACCTCGTCGAGCTTGTTCCAGAATGTCACGGTCGGGTGGTTCGTGGAGTTCGCTCCGCAGGTCACCGGCCCCGAGTAGTACTGCCGGACGGTGGCAATGGCTTCATCCCAGTACGGGGCCGAGGCGGCCACCCTGTCCATCCAGTCAAACTCATCGCCGATGGCGAAGAGATCGACGTGGTCGGCCGGCGCCAGCTTGGCGTAGTGGGCCACGTAGGCGTCGTAGCTCTGAAACCAGACCGCCACGTTGGCCGGGTGAAAGAGTGCCTGCCAGCCGTTGCCCACTTCGGAGTTGATGAACGGGTTCAGGAACACCCGCATTCCGGCCTGGCGGGCGAGGTTGATGAGATGGGTCACCCTCCGGTCGGTCGGAGTCTCGGTGGCGCTGGGGCCGATGATGTCGGAGGAATTGTTGGCCTGAAGCCAGGGCACCTGGATGGCGAGCCAGTTCACGCCATCGTTCTTCCGGCACTGGCCCGTCCCCGTGACAGCGTACGTGGAAAACATGGGCGGTATAGCCGGCCTCGGTCATGCCCTGCATCTTCGCCGACATGGGCGGCAGCGGCGCGGCGGTTGTCGATGGGGTCGCCGCGGCGGTCGGGGCGCTCAGGCCCGCCATGCCGATCACGACAGCCCCGGTAAGCCATGCCCGGACGTTCACGCGATGGAACTCCTTTCGAGGTTTGTACGTTGGGGCCTGGCCACGCTCCGGGCCTGACCCTCTGGAATCCATCTGGTAGACGTCAGTCAAGTCTGGAAACTCCATGGAGCCACGGAGGATCCCTCCTCACGCACCATCCTGTGACGATGGGGACACTACCGGTGGTCGGAGCGCCGGCAGGCTTCCCGCATAGAGTGGTTCGCGAGTGAAACGTCCCGGCGTACCGGCGTGCGACGAAGGGAGGAAGCGCCGGTGAAGAGCGTGTGGATCCGCGTGGGCTTCGCGGTCCTGGGGCTATTGGCTATCATGTCCGGAGGAACGCTGGAGATCCGCCATCATCTGGTTCTGGGCGCTCTCGTCTTCATCGTCGGGATTGGCATGGTGGTCTGGGTGACGGGCGCCTCGGAAGGCACGTCAGGGCATTGAGAAGGGCGTGAGGCGGATGAGGCGGCGCGTGATCGTCATGATGGGCGGGCCCTCGGCGGAACATGAGGTGTCGCTGGCGTCAGGCCGGATGGTGGCTGAAGCTCTGCCCCGGGAACTGTACGACGTAGCCGCCATCGTGATTGGCCGCGATGGGCGCTGGGCCCTAAAGCGTCCGGAAGCGCTCGCCCGGCTGGAACCGCACCCGATGGACCGCGCCCTGGTTCCGGCCGACCCGGCCGAAACTCTTGTGGGCATGCAGCACCTCGGAGATGCTGATGTGGTGTTCCTGGCCTTTCACGGGACCTTTGGCGAAGATGGTACGCTGCAGGGCATGCTGGAGACCCTCGGCATCCCGTACACGGGCAGCGGACCCTTGGCCTCGGCACTGGCGATGCACAAAGAGAAGGCCAAGGAGATCCTGCATCTGCACGGGCTCGAGGTGCCGGCGGGCCGTCTGGTGACCGTAGATCAGGTGCGAGGCGATCTGGCGGCAACCATCCAGTACCTTCTGGACGAGGTGGGCCTGCCGGCCGTGGTGAAGCCCAACCAGGGTGGCTCGAGCCTCGGCGTGAATGTGGCCGCAGCGCGGGCGGAGCTGGAGGAGGCGCTGCGTCAGGCGGCACGTCAGGATGCATCCGTTTTGGTGGAGGAGAAAGTGGTCGGCGTGGAGCTCACCTGTCCGGTCCTGGAGAATGAGGACGGGATGGCCGAGCCGCTTCCAGTCATCGAAATCGTTCCCCGCCTCGGGACCTTCTTCGACTTTGCCTCCAAATACGAAACCGGAGGGGCGGACGAGATCGTGCCGGCCCGCATTTCGGATGCCGTGCGGGACGCGTGCCAAGAGGCCGCGCTGACGGCCCATCGTGCGCTGGGCTGCGCGGGCTTCTCGCGCACCGACATGATCTGGACGGATCGCGGACCCGTGGTACTGGAGGTGAACACCATCCCCGGCATGACGCCGAACTCCCTGCTGCCCCGGTCGGCACGGGCGGACGGCATCGAGTTCTCGGAACTGGTCGACCGGCTGGTGCGCCTGGCTGTCCGCCGTGCGGAGCGCGACCGGAAGCTTTAGGGAGTTCCGGGACAGCGCTCAGGTCAGGGCAGGGTCTTCATATAGGCCACCACGTCGGTGGCCTTTGCCGTTCCTACCGGGGATCCCGGCGGCATGTTCGTGCTGATGAACTTGATGAGGGTCTGCTCGCCGCGGCTTTGCACAACGGACTGGGTGAATGGCGCCGGGTTCCCATGGCAGCGGCTGCAGGTCGTGGTCCAGATGCGCGCCCCGGACACGGCGGCGGGACTCGTGAGCCGCTGCGTGGGCGGGCGCTTGGCCGACCCCGCCACACCGGGAGGCGGAGTGGCCACACCGAGACCATGGTCGTACACCATGCTGCCGCCCACCACGCCCGTGACAGCGAGGGACAGGAGCGCAACCGAGTACGCGCCCAGCGCGACCTTCCAGATGAACCGGGTGCGCTCGCTCATCCGCTTGCGGGCGTGATGGAGCAGTGGTTCGCCCCGCCCTTTGTCGCCGTCCAGCCACTGGCGGTGGGCCATGTACCGCACCACCAACACCAGCAGGAATAAAAACCCGGTCAACAGGCCGTCGCGACGGTGCGCACGCAAGATCGGGGCCACCTGCGGCGTCACCAGCGCGAAGTGCTCCGACACCAGGCCTGCCAGGATGGCCGCCACAATCGACAGAAAACCGAGCGCCAGGATGACGCTGCCGGCCTGCTCCCAGAATAAGTCCTGGCGGATGTACGCCAACACGTCCAGGAAGAACGCGACAAACAACAATGCAATGGGGAAGTGCACCAGCATGGGGTGAATGGTCGGCGGGACGAGACGCCAGATGTTCGTTGGACTCACCTCTGCGGTAATGTGCCCAGGAGCACCGTGCTCTCGTCGGATTCGAAAGACTGCTAAAGTTCACATGGGAGGGCTTGGATGGCCGACATGAAGCCGCCCAAGAGTTTTCGCGAGCAGATCGGGATCGCGCGTGACGTGGTCCTGGTCCTGATCGGCGCGGGTGTCATCCTGGTTGCCATCTGGACCGTGCTCTCCCGGGTGGGCGACGTCGTCCTGGTGCTGATTCTCTCCACTATGTTCTCGATGTTCCTGTCGCCGTCGGTGAAGGTGCTGAATCGCTACATGGCACGCCCATGGGCCGTCCTCATTGTGGTGGGCCTGGCCACGGCCGTGTTTCTCGGCGGCGGCGTTCTCGTGATCACTGTGCTGATTGGCCAGCTTGGCGGACTGGCCGCCAACCTGCCGCGAGAACTCACCCAGATGGCCAACTCCGCTGGCCATCTGCTCACCTGGGCCAGGCAGCTCGGCGTGAAGGTCCAGGTGACCTCGCTGGAAGGCAAGCTGGTGTCGAGTGTCGGCACGGTCTCGCGCATCATCCTGACCCAGTCTCTGCATTTCCTGCTGAGCCTCGTGTCGGCGCTTGGGGATGCCGTGCTCACCATCTTTATCACCGTGTACCTGCTGCTTGACACCCACCGCATACAGAACGCCATCCTGAGACTGGTGCCCACGGCCCAGCGCACGACCATTCTTGATGTGCAGACCACGGTCACCCGGGTCATCCGGGGCTATCTCCGTGGTCAGCTGATGCTTTCGATGGTGGTGGGATTCGGCTTCGGGCTCGGCTCGTGGTTCATCGGCCTGCCGTACCCGTTTGCCCTCGGGGTGTTCGCCGCTCTGATGGAGCTGATCCCGCTCTTGGGGCCTGTACTGGCAGCCATCATCCCGCTGCTGCTCGCGATCTTCAGTCCCCACCCGTATGTGAAGGTGCCTGAGGTCATCCTCCTGTACGCGGCGGTCCACGTGTTGGAGTCGCAGATCCTGGTGCCGCGCATCATGCGCAGCCAGGTGGGCCTGCATCCGGTGCTGTCCGTGGTGGCCCTGATGACGGGGGCGATCCTGATGGGCATCTGGGGAGCCATCTTTGCGGTCCCGGTGGCGGGTATCATTGCCGCCGCGTGGGTGGCAGGCGTGCAGGCCTGGCGGCAGCGCATGGTGCTTCAGAGCCCCCTCCTGATCCGGGAGTCCGGTACCCGGGAAGATGCCGCGCCGCGTACCTAGGACGACGTGTCCGCGTCGAGGTATGTGTGCCACGGACGGCACGGACGGCACGGATGGAGATGAGACGGTGGGTCTGGCAACCCCCTATCGCATCAGGCCCGGAACCCCTTCGCACGAGGTGGCGGCGCTGGTCGAGGCGTCCATGGCCGAGTACCACCTGACCGCGGCCGTACATGTGCCCGGGAGTACCTGGCACGCCGACTCGAGCATCGTCTGGGCGTGCACCCCAACTGAACTGCTTGACATGAACGGCGTCTTTCGGAGTGTCTGGCATGGTGACGCGGTCGAAGAGGAGATCGCGAAAGTGCGGACGGCGCTCGCACACACACGGGTGCCGTACCTTTGGCACGTCGGGCCGCTGGCGCGCCCGTCGGAGCTGGCCGGGCGGCTCCTCGCCCATGGCTTCCGGCTTCACGAGATCGAGCCGACCATGGCCATTGATCTTGACCGCGCGAACATCCACGCGCCATCGCCAGACAGGCTCCGCGTAACGGCGGTGAGAACCGGGGAACAGATGGCGCAGTGGGCGGACACCTGGGCGTCGCCCGCTGCCGCCGCGTTTCAGGCGGTCGCTCGCGGCGTGTATGGCTCGGTCCCTTTCGGCGAGCGATCGCCGTTTCAATACCGTACCGGCTTCATGGACGGCGTTCCGGTGGCAACCCTCCTTCTGTATCTAGGAGAGACGGCGGCGGCTCTCCACTGGGTCGCCACGGTCCCGGCCCTGCGCCGCCGCGGCGTCGCTACCGCCCTGGCGGCGGCCGCCCTGGCCGAGGCGAGAGACGCCGGCTACCATACCGCCGTGCTCACCGCCTCCGCGGCGGCCCGGTCGCTTTACGCGAAGCTGGGATTCCGGGAGTACGGGGATGTGGTTCGGCTGCGGGCGCCAGCGTCGGCACCCCCTGACTCGTGAGGCGGGTCCACTCGTCTCAACTCGTGGGGGACGGCGGTTGCCCGATCGGCTGCTGCCTTTACCACGTGGCCGATTTGTGATAGGAATAGACGGACGCCCAAGACGACAGGGGCCACGTGCTTAATTATCCTGTCCAGGCGACGAGTTTCAAGTTGCAGGCAGCTTGCGGCGACTGATCCTCTGTCTTGGGCGGACAGAGGTTTTTTGTTGTGAGGAGGTGACTAGTGCCGACTCCCCAGAAGGTGGAAACCGTCAAGGAAACCGCAGAGATGCTGCGGGAGGCCCAGGCCGTTGTTTTGGCCGACTACCGACAGCTCTCGGTGGCGCAGATGAACCAGATGCGTCGGGACCTGGCCCAGAACGGTGTGCAGGTACGCGTCATCAAGAACACGCTCATCAAGCGCGCGGCGGATGAGGTGGGCATTGTCGGGCTCGGACCCTATCTTGCCGGGCCGACGATCGTGATGGCCTCCGCGACCGATCCGGTCGCGCCGGCAAAGACTGTGCAGCGGAAAACCCGGGAATACCGGACACTCGAGATTAAGGCGGGGGTGCTGCAGGGCCGGGTGCTCTCGGCAGAGGACGTCAGAGACCTGGCCAACCTGCCCGGACAGCAGGAGCTGCGGGCCCAGGTGGTGGGCACGCTGGTGCAGCCGATCCGCATGCTGGTGACCGTTCTCGATGCCCCAATCGCCGGGCTCGCCCGGGTCCTGGATCAGGTGCGGCAGCAGAGGGCCGCCGCGGAGTCTGCCTGAGGCGTTCACGTGGTCAGCGATGTGGCAGGCGGCGCATAGTCTCATAAGGAAGAGGGATTTGGATGGCGAAGGTCGAAGAGATCATCGAGAGCGTCAAGGGCATGAACGTGCTGGAACTCTCCCAGCTGGTCAAGGCTCTTGAAGAAGAGTTTGGTGTCAGCGCTGCCGCACCGGTAGCGATGGCGGCGGCCCCCGCGGCAGCCCAGGCGGCAGAGGCGCCGGAGGCGGTGGAACAGACGGAGTTTGATGTCGTCATCACCGCGGCGGGAGACCGGAAGGTTCAGGTGATCAAGGCGGTCCGCGAGCTCACCGGGCTCTCGCTTACCGAGGCCAAGGCGGTCGTGGATGGCGCTCCGAAGGCGGTCAAGGAGAAGATCTCCCGCGCCGATGCGGAGGAGGCCAAGGCCAAGCTCGAAGAGGCGGGGGCCAGCGCCGAGATCAAGTAGAAAAGTTCATCGGAAGCCCGCACCCAGTCGAGAGGCGTTCTTGACTGGGGTGTGGGCTTGCCGTATTATATAGACTTGCTATTTTACGTCCACGTTGAGTGCCTTGTCCTGGGCGCCTAAGCCGTTTGCCGACCGAATCGGGAACAAGGAGCTGACACCTGAATGGCCCAACCCCTGGAGAACCGTTCCGAGCGCCTGAGCTTCGCGTCTATCAATGAAGTTCTTGACATGCCGAATCTTATCGAGCTCCAGCAGAATTCCTACCGCTGGTTTTTGGAAGAAGGGCTCACCGAGCTCCTCCGGGACATCTCCCCGATCCAGGACTTTACCGGCAATCTGCAGCTCGAGTTCGTGGACCACACGCTGAAGGCTCCCAAGTACTCCGTCGAGGACTGCAAGGAACGCGACGTCACCTATTCCGCGCCCCTTCACGTACGCGTCCGCCTTCTCAATAAAGAGACGGGCGAG
>JBMFXK010000147.1:0-7172 GCA_049964315.1 Clostridia bacterium
ACCAGTTGGTGCAGGCATTTGAGGGACCGGCCGACGACAATGGCCCGGCACCGCGAGGGCGTCCTCCAGCGGAGGAGATTGGCGCGCTCTCGCGCCAGCTGGCCGACGCCACACGCCGTCTGACCCGTGACTTTCTCGGCCAGGTCTTTCCGGAGGGCACGCCCTCAGCGCCGCCTCGCCCCTCCCGCCCCAGCCCTCCGCCTCCTCCGGGTGGGGAAGACGAGATCTTGGAGCAGGTGGCGCGCGGCGAGCTCTCCGCGGACGAGGCACTGGTCCTGCTGGATCAGATTCGGCGCGAGCGCCGTGGTCGAACCGAGACGCCCGCGGAGGGGGAAGAAACCTGATGCCAACGCTCACGGCGCCTGCACATCTGATCGTCCGGGTCCGCCGGGGCACCGTGGCGGTGCTGGGCGAGGAGCGTGAAGATGTCAGCTTCGAAGCCTCGTCTCCGTTTGTGGAGGTGGAGCAGGATGGCCGTCAGGTCGAGCTGCAGGTGCGCGATCATGCCGACGTGGAGTTGACAGTCCGGATTCCGGCCCGCACGCCCTCCCTGGAGGTTGAAGTGGCGCTGGGCCGGGTGCGGCTCGCCCATCTCCGGGGCCGCCTGTCGGTTGACCTGGCCAGCGGCAGTTTTCGCGGCGAGGAGCTGTCAGGCGACCTCGACCTGGACGGCGGACGGGCAGACCTGGTTGTGGACGGCATGGAGGGCTCCCTTCGCATCGATGCGGCTCTGGGGTCGGTCCAGGTGATGCGCGCGCGCGGGGATCTCCAGGTGGATGCCGGGGCCGGGTCGGTTCAGGTCATGGACGGCGAGGTGCGGGGCACGGTGGAGAGCGGGACAGGCAGCATTGTCCTCCTGGGCGTGGCCGGCACGCTTGACGTGGAGAGCGGTCTCGGATCGGTGGATGTTGAAAATCCGAACGGGCTGCGCCTGACCGTAGAAAGTGCAATGGGCCCCGTCCAGATTCAGGGAGGCCGGCTTACCCGTCTAGACGCATCTTTGGCCCGCGGGAACCTGCGCGTCCACCAGTCAGTGGTGGACGGCGGCGAGGTGGAGATCGCGGCGGGCAGCGCCGACCTGCGTTTGGACGGGCGGCAGCCAGGACGGCTTGAGGCCATCGCTCATCACGGTCGGGTCATCAGCGCGCTGCCGCGCGTTCGCCTGCCCTTCTCCGGCGCCCCCCGGGTCGGGGAACGCGTGGTGCTCACGTTTGGCGACGGGCCGGAAATGCTCACCGTGCAGACGCGGCGCGGCTCCATTACGGTGGAGCGCGGGCGTCGTGACGACGAAGACATCGCCTCGGACCAATCGATCATGCGGGAGAGGCGGCTGGTGCTGGAGGAACTCAGCGCCGGACGCATCACGGCGGATGCCGCCCGGCGGCTCCTTGACGCCATCGACCGCCGTCCCTGACGCCGCTCAGTGGGCGCGGGCGGTCACCACGATTCCCGTGGGCTCCAGGCTCACGCTGGTCAGGATCAGCGGAACCGGCAGATGAAGGCTCGTGACATCGAAGATCACCAGGGTGGTGGCGACCGGAACGCTGAAGCCGTTCACCGACGTGGGATAAAACAGGATCTCGCGCCCGCCATCGCCCACCCCGAGCCGCCCGGTGGCGTCGAGCGTCCCTCCCAGGTCGCCGACGTTCACGATCCCCTGAATCCTGACCGAATTCGGGTTGATGGTGACCGTGGTGTGCTGCAACCGGCCACTCACCTCGAGAAACCGGGCCAGCGCCGGTGCGGTGACCCGGACCGTGGTGGTGAGCGCGCCCGTGTGCGTGACGGACAGCGCGTGGCGGTTCATGAGGGCGGGAACGGAGACCGCGCCGTTCTGCCAGGCCACATCCAGGTCCGCGAGGGTGAGACCCTTCGCATCAACGTGGGTGGCGTGCACCTCGACGGACTGAAAGCGCCCCTGAAACAATTCGAAGAACGGAACCGCACCCACGCTCACGGTGTCGTGGCTGCCGGGTCCCGTAAGCCGCGTAAGGGCCTGGCCGATCTCCTGACCAGCGACCTTGGGGACGACCACCTGCGCCGCCACCAGCAGCAGGACCACCATCATGAGGATCCAGATGACTTTACTCACCCGGTGACTCAAGCACGAGGGCGCCGCGGGCCTCGGCCTGCAGGAAGGCGCGGATGAACGGGTCAATCTCCCCGTCCATCACCGCCTGAACGTTTCCCACCTCCGTGCGGGTGCGGTGGTCGCGCACGACGGTGTAGGGCTGGAAGACATACGAACGGATCTGGCTCCCAAACCCGATTTCCTGCTGCACCCCCCGAATCTTGTCCATCTCCCGCTGGCGTTCCAATTCCTGCAGTTCCGCCAGCTTGCCCCGCAGTACTCGCATGGCGGTGTCGCGGTTCGCATGCTGAGAGCGCTCGTTCTGGCAGGTGACCACGATTCCGGTGGGCAGGTGGGTGATGCGGATGGCCGACTCGGTCTTGTTCACATGCTGGCCGCCCGCCCCGCTGGCCCGAAAGGTGTCGACCTTGAGGTCCTCCGGCCGAATCTCGACCTCGCCGTCATCCTTCAAGTCCGGCACCACGTCAACCGAGGCAAAGGACGTGTGGCGCCGTCCCGAGGCGTCAAACGGCGACAGCCGCACCAACCGGTGAACGCCTCGCTCCGCGCGCAGGAAGCCGTAGGCGTTGTCGCCGCGAATGGCCACGGTGCTGCTCTTGAGGCCCGCCTCTTCCCCCGGCAGCGAATCAAGCACCGTCGCGTCATAACCATGCCGTTCCGCCCAGCGGAGATACATCCGCAGCAGCATCTCGGTCCAGTCCTGGGCCTCGGTGCCGCCTGCGCCTGCATGCAGGGTGAGGATGGCCAATTCCGCGACATAAGGCCCCGTCAGGATGAGGGCGAGCTCCAGTTCCTGCAGCTCCTCCAGAAGGGAGGTCCCTTCCGCCTCAAGCCCGCTCAGGGTTTCGCCGTCCTCTTCCTGGGACGCCAGGTCCAGCAGTTCCTCGAAGTCCTCGACCCGCCGGGCGAGGGGGACATAGCGATCCATCGGGACGCGCACGCGCCGGAGGGTCTTCAGGAGGGCCTGGGCCTCTTCCGGTCGGTCCCAGAAGCCGGGCTGGGCCATCTCCGTTTCCATCTGCTGGATCTGAAGTTCACGCTGGGCCGGGTCAAAGAGACCCCCTGACGCGCTCGAGAATCTCCTGGAGCTCGTCGCGGCGCAGCATCAAGGCATCATTCAATAACACGCGCAATCCCCCCAAAGCAATGGCTTGGAGATAACGCCGTCAGGTGGCCTGGGAAAGTCCGTGGCAGCGCTTGTACTTCTTGCCGCTACCGCACCAGCAGGGGTCGTTGCGCCCCACCTGGCGTGGAGCCTTGCCTCCCGGCAGGACCTGCAGGGCAGGCCGTCCCGCCGACCCCCCCGGTACATCCAGCACCTCGTCGCCGTGCCGCTCCAGCATCGGGGTCGCGACCGGGGCCTCGGCCTCGGCCAGCATCTCCGGCGTCGCCATGGTGATGTGGTAGAGAATGCGCACCACCTCTTCTCGGATGGCCCCCAGCATCCCCTGGTACATGTCGTAGGCTTCGCGTTTGTACTCGACCAGCGGGTCCAGCTGGCCGTAGGCCCGGAGTCCCACTCCATCACGCAGGGCGTCCAGCGCGTCCAGGTTTTCCATCCACTTCGAGTCCACGACGCGCAGCATGATGACCCGTTCCAGTTCGCGGAGCGCCTCCTCGCCTATCTCCGCCTCCTTGGCGGCATAGTTCGCCTCGGCGACCTGCATAATCTCCTGCGCGATGGTGTCGCGACCCACATCGCCGGCCAGGCTTTGCGGGTCCACCTGATGCGGCTGCAGGCAGAACTCCTCCAGGCCCTCCACAAAGCCCTTCAAGTCCCACTCCTCCGGGTGCTGGGAGGGGGGGCAGTGGAGGTCAAGCGCGTCCTGAACAACCTCCCGCACCATGTTCAAGACCTCGTCGCGCAGAGACTCCTTGGTCAGAATCTCGGTCCGCTGGTCGTACACGATCTTTCGCTGCTGATTCATCACGTCGTCGTACTGGAGCAGCTGCTTGCGGATCTCGAAGTTCCGGTTCTCCATCTTCTTCTGGGCTGTCTCGATTGCGCGCGTCAGCACGGGGCTCGAGATCGGTTCGTCTTCTTCGACGCCCAGACGATCCATGAGGCCGGACAGTGCCGGGGCGGCAAACAGACGCAGGAAGTCATCCTCCAGCGACAGGTAAAAGCGGCTGGAGCCAGGATCTCCCTGGCGGCCGGAACGACCGCGGAGCTGGTTGTCGATGCGCCGCGCCTCATGCCTTTCGGTGCCCAGAATGTGCAGTCCCCCAAGCTCCGGCACGCCTTCGCCCAGCACGATGTCGGTGCCGCGGCCGGCCATGTTGGTGGCAATGGTGACCTGGCCGGCCTGGCCCGCCTGCGCCACCACCTGCGCCTCCCGCTCGTGCTGCTTCGCGTTCAGCACGTTGTGCGGGACCCCGCGGCGCTTCAGCATGTCGGACAGACGCTCGGACTTCTCGATCGACGTGGTGCCGACCAGGACCGGCTGGCGCCTCTGGAAGCAGTCCTCAATCTCCCGCACCACGGCGCGATACTTGGCCGCCTCCGTCTTGTATACGACGTCGGGATGATCAGCCCGGACCATGGGCTTATGGGTGGGGACCACGATGACGTCCAGACCATAGATCTTGCGAAATTCTTCTTCCTCGGTCACCGCCGTGCCGGTCATCCCGGCCAGTTTCCCGTACATGCGGAAATAGTTCTGAAAGGTGATGGTGGCCAGCGTCTGCGTTTCTTCCGCGATCTTGACGCCTTCCTTGGCCTCGATGGCCTGGTGAAGCCCGTCTGAGTAGCGGCGGCCAAACATGAGCCGTCCGGTGAACTCGTCGACAATGATGACTTCGCCGTCCTTAACCACGTAGTCGCGGTCGCGGAACATGAGCGCCTTGGCGCGCAGCGCCTGGTTCAGGTAATGAGAGAGGTCGAGGTTCTGGTTGTCGTACAGATTGGGCACGCCAAGCATGCGCTCCACCTTGGCGATGCCGGCCTCGGTGGGTGCCACCGTCTTCAGCTTCTCGTCCACGGTGAAATGGACCTCCGGCTGGAGGTTGGTCACCAGGCGGGCGAACGTGTAGTACAGCTCCGTGGGCCGGTCCGCCTGGCCCGAGATGATGAGCGGCGTCCGTGCCTCGTCAATCAAGATCGAGTCGCACTCGTCGATGATGGCGTAGGAGAGCCTGCGCTGGACGCGCTCAGGCAGCGTCAGCACCATGTTGTCCCGCAGATAGTCGAAACCAAACTCGTTGTTGGTTCCGTAGGTCACGTCGGCCATGTACGACTCGCGGCGCTGGTCCGCGTCCATGTCGTGCTGGATAAGGCCGACTTTGAGCCCGAGGAACTCGTAGATCTGTCCCATCCACTGGGCATCCCGGCGCGCGAGGTAGTCGTTCACGGTCACGATGTGGACGCCCTCGCCGGACAGTGCGTTCAGGTACGCCGGCAGGGTCGCGACCAGCGTCTTGCCTTCACCGGTCTTCATCTCCGCCACGCGTCCGTCGTGCAGCACCATACCGCCTGCCAACTGCACGTCAAAGTGACGCTGACCGATGGTACGCTGCGCCGCCTCCCGCACCACGGCAAAGGCTTCGGGAAGAAGGTCGTCCAGTGACTCGCCCCCGCCGACCCGCGTCTTGAATTCTTCGGTCTTCTGGCGGAGCGCGTCGTCGCTGAGGGCGTGGACCGCCGGCTCAAGCGCGTTAATGTCCTCGACCACGCGCATGTAGACGCGCATCTCCTTCTCGGAGAAGCGGTTCAACCAGTTGGACAGCACCTTCAGCACGCTCGCACCTCCCCACAACAAAAGGACCGCCACCGGTCCCTTAAGGTCTTGGTTGCTCCTAATTTAGCACCGGCGGCATCACCGTTCAATGAACCACGGGGCCGCCCGTCCGGACACTCGAACGCCGGACGGCGCGCCTTAGCTGGTGCCGAGCCGCAGCGCGCCAGAGAGCGATGCCTGGCTGCCAGACTCACCGCCGAACGGCAGGTCGCCGCCGAGGAGCTTGGTGAAGCCGCCGCCCAGACTCTCCTCGTCCGCCAGGTCGCGCCCCTGTACCATGTTTAAGAATGCGTCCACCACCTGCGGGTCCAGCTGGGTCCCCGCCGCTGCTTGAATCTCCAGCAGAGCCTGCTGATGCGGGAGAGCCTGCCGGTAAGGGCGGTCGGTGGTCATGGCGTCATACGCGTCGACCACGGCCGTGATCCGGGCCGCCAGCGGGATCTGCTCGCCGGCCAGACTATGCGGGTAGCCCTGGCCATCCCAGCGCTCGTGATGGTGGAGCACCCAGTCGCGAGAATAGCCGATGCCCTCAATCTGCGAGAGGATGGCGCCCCCGAGAAGCGGATGGCGCTGGATAACCAGCATTTCGTGCGGCGTGAGCTGACCAGGCTTGTTGAGGATGGCATCCGGGATTCCCAGCTTGCCCACGTCGTGCAGGGCCGCCGCCCGCTGCACTTCCTCGACCATGTCCTCGGCCAGTCCCATCTCGCGCGCCAGCATCCCCGCAAACCGGCCCACACGCATCGAGTGGCCCCGGGTGTACGGGTCCTTGGCGTCCAGGGCTGTCATGAGGATGTTGACGGTGTTCTGGTAAAACTGGCGCACCACCACAAACAGCGAAAAGATCCAGCGCGAGAGCCCCAGCGGCATCAGGAAGATAAATTCGGGCCAGACGCCCCCCTGGTGATACACTGCCGCCATCAGGTACGAGATGGGCACCATGGCCCAAAAATTGAACGTCATCCACTTGAAGTGCACGCGCCAGATCTCCAGCACCGGCCGGCCCAGCCGAAAATGGAATGCGAGCACCACCAAAAACATGTTGGCGAAGAAGGCCGCGACGCCGGCGATGATGAGCGGCAGGCTCATCGATGCCAGGGTCAGATGCATGACCGAGCCACCCAGGTCCCGGAACAGCCACGCCGCCATCCACGCGATGAGCGCAAACTGGGCCCGGTTGAAGGCGACCGACGGCCACCGCACCTCGCCGCGCAGTTCCCGGTAGGTCCACGGCACCGCCATGCCCACCCAGGCCGCCAGGGCCGGGCCCAGGATGACGGCGGCGGCCACCAGCACGGGCAGTTGCACGGAGACCATCCCGTTGCCGCGAATAAACTTGACGG
>JBMFXK010000148.1:0-7134 GCA_049964315.1 Clostridia bacterium
ACATGCTCTACCACCACTCCCAGGGAGACACGCCGGACAAGCTCGATCCGGACGACCTGGCTCACGGGGTGGCGGTGCTGGCGATCTTCTCGTACATCCTGGCCGACATGGACGGGCGTCTGCAGGGGAATCCGCCGAAAGAATCCTGACATCGGCACCGAATGGCCCGGACCTTCTTGGGGTCCGGGCTATTCAAAAAGCTTCCCCGGAGACGCAAACAACGCCTGTGGAGCGGATGGCGCTGGCCGGGAGAACGGCCCGGTGAAACCGGCCGCGGTGAAGCAGGAATCTCCAAGCTCGAAACTGGCCGTGCAGGCGGTCGGGAACAAAAGGCCATGAGGAGAGGAACGGTCTCATGAACGTTCGGGACGTGCTGCACGTGGTTGACCTGCACGCGGGCGGCGAACCCCTGCGGGTGATCGTCGACGGATATCCCCCCATTCCGGGCCGCACCATCCTGGAGCGGCGCGCGTATCTGGAAACGCATCTCGACCATCTGCGGAAACGGCTCATGTGGGAGCCCTGGGGACACGAGGACATGTACGGCTGCCTGATCCTCCCGCCTGAGCGCGACACCAGCGACTTTGGTCTCATCTTTATGCACAATGCCGGTTACAGTACGATGTGCGGGCATGCCACCATAGCCGTCACGCGCTTTCTGGTCGAGACGGGCCGGGTGCCCTGGGACGGCCAGAGTCCCGAGGTGGTCATCCGCTACGACGTGCCCAGCGGGGAGGTCACGTCCCACGCCGTGATGGAAGTGAACGACGGGCGGGTCACATCCGTCTGGTTTGAGAACGTCCCGGCGTGGGCCTTGGCGCTGGACGAGACAGTTTCGGTTGGGGGAAGGCGCATCACCTACGACGTCGGCTACGGCGGCGCCTTCTACGCACTCGTCGAAGCAGGCGCCCTCGGCCTACGGGTGGAGCCGGCTGCGGTGCCTGAGCTGAAGGAGACCGCCCGACAAATCCGGGATGCCATACATGCAGACCATGCACAGCATGCCGGCCACGCCCTCGTCCATCCGCTGGAACCCCGCATCCGGGGCCTCTATGGTGTGATCTTCACGGAGCCCCCGAAAGATCCCCGGCACCAGGCGCGGCACGTCACCGTGTTCGCCGATCGGGAAGTGGACCGCTCCCCGTGCGGGAGCTGCGTCTCGGCCCGGATGGCGGTGGAGCACGCCCATGGGCGCCTGCCCGTGGGGACCGCCTACGCTGTCGAGAGCGTGCTGGACACCGTCTTCACCGGAGAGGTGCTGGGGGAGGGGCCGGCGGTGGGCCAGCACCGAACCGTCCGCACGCGCATATCCGGCATGGCGTACCTGGTGGGTTTCCGGCGCTTCTATGTCGACCCTGGCGACCCGTTGCCGCCCTTCCTCATCCGTTAAGGGTCGCCGCCCGCCGCCCGTTGCCGATCGACATGCCGTAGCCGACCAGGGCCAGCGCAAATCCGACCGACATCAGCATCGAGCTGAAGTTGTGGCCATAGTTGAGGAAGCTCGCCCCGTTTCCCGCGGCCGATGAGAGGCCCAAAAGCCCCACCACCGACCACCACAGGCGCCCAGCCCCCAGATCTCGGATCAGGCGCACCAGATGCGCGATCCCCATCAGGCCCAGGATGAGGCCCAGGGCCACATGCAGCTGCAGGACCAGCGGCCCGTGCAGCAGGGCCCACGGCACCCCGCCCGCCACGCCGGCAAAGTAGCTGGGCGAAACACCGGGGTGGTGCGGGGGTATCTTAACGAACAGATTGACCCACATGCCAATCAGAAACTCCATGACCAGGAGAAAGAGCAGGGCCAGGGTATGCCCTCGGAGGCTCCGGCCCCGTCCGGTCACGCCCATCCATCGACCTCCCCGGCCCATCTCAAAGGCGCGTGCTCCGCATCTGGACTATCCACAGCACCGCCGCCGCTGTCAAATGCTTGCGCGTCGGGGCGTACCAGCGCCTCCGGCCGACCGGACATGCTGCCACTGACCCCGTTCTTCGAGGTCGACAGTGAGGGCGGTATCCTAGACGTGGTATGCCAGGAGGATCGCGGGTCCACGAGGGGGTGAGCAGATGCCGCTGATGCCGGGCATGTCCGTGGCCAACTACCCGCCCGCCGTCGCCATCGCGCTCTTCTACCGCACCGTGCTGGTGGTGGCCATCGCGCTCGGCATTATCGTGCTTCTGGCCCGGCCGTGGCTGAAGCAGAATCTGTCCGCCGAAGCTGAAGCTGACCCTTTCGGACAGGCTGCAGTCCGGAACAGCCTCGCGTACTGGCTGGGCGGGCTCTGGACCCTCGATGGTCTGCTGCAGCTGCAGCCGCAGATGGCGACCCGTTTCATCGCAGGCTTCCTGGCTCCCATGTTGCAGGGGCAGCCGGGCTGGGTCCGGGCCATCATCGAGGTGGGCATCCATATCTGGCATCTCAGCCCGGTCTGGTTCAACGTGGGGGCTGTCCTGATTCAGCTTCTCATCGGGCTTACCCTGCTGTTCAGCCGCGAGGGGGCGCCGCTTCGGCGTGCCGCCCTCTACGTGTCCATTGGGTGGGGCCTGGTGGTATGGGCATGCGGAGAGGCATTCGGGAGCTTGTTCAGTGGCGGAGGCCCGTTCGTGGGGAGCCCGGGATCTGTCCTGCTGTACGTCGCGGCGGCCGTTCTACTCCTGCTGCCTGCGCGGCTCTGGGCCGAGAAACGATTATGGCGCGGATTCGCGTACGGAATGGCCGCGTTCTTCTTCCTGACGGCGTTTTTAGCCGCCTGGCCGCCAAACGGGTGGTGGGGGAACGCCGCCGCGTCCTGGATGCGCAATATGGCGCACATGCCGCAGCCGAGCGTCCTGGCCGGGCCGATCGCGGCATTTGCACAGAGCTATCAGGTGCACCCCGTGGGCTGGAATGCGATCGTAGTGCTGTCCGCGGTTGTCCTCGGCGTCTTATGGGCCGTCCGGCCCCGAGGCGCCGCGGTCTGGTTCACGATTGCTTGGACCTTGTTCGTGTGGTACCTGGGACAGGACTTCGGCGTATTTGGCGGCATGGGCACCGATCCGAACACCGGGGGCATCCTGTTGCTCTACACCCTGCTTTGGAGGCGCCACCTGCAGGGCACCGGTCCGGTGCCCGCCACGGAGGAATCCGGGGGAGGAGACATGCGGCATTCCTCCTGAAGGAGCCTGCTGCCGGAGTCTCGGGCGGCGCGGCAAGCTGGAGGCCGGCGGTTTCCGGCCGCCATCCGATAGGCACCCGACATGAGCGCAGGGGCCGCCGGCGTTGAGGGACCCCGGGAGCGGTCAGTACGTCTGCCAGCGCTTGGGAAAGCCGGTGAGCCGCTCGGAGCCTGATTCAGTCACCATGAGGGTATCTTCCAGCCGTACACCACCGATTCCCGGAATGTAGATTCCGGGTTCCACGGTAAGGGTCATGCCGGCTTCCAGGATCCACTCGCGGCCGCGCGCGGACGCAAAGGGCGCCTCGTGCACCTGGAGTCCCACCCCGTGGCCGGTGCCATGACCAAACTGCTCACCGTATCCGGCCTTGGTGATGAAGTCCCGGCAGGCCTCATCAATTTCTCGGCTGGAGACGCCGGGGCGGACCCGCTGGATGCCAGCCTGCTGTGCTTCCGACACGATGTCGAAGAGGGAACGCAGTTCCGCCGACGGCTGGCCGATCCCCACCGTCACCGTTTCATCGGAGTGATACCCGTTCACTAAGGCGCCAAAGTCAATGGTCACGAGGTCCCCGTCTTCAATGACTTTCTCGGAAGGTCGCCCGTGGGGGAGCGAGCCACGCGAGCCCGAGACCACAATAGTGGAAAAGGCCAGCGCGTCGGCCCCCTCCCGCCGCATCGCCACTTCCAGGTCGAGCGCCACGTCCCGTTCTCTGCGCCCTTTCAGTCCCGGTATGACGGACAGCAGGGCCCGGTCGGCCACTTCGGCCGCCCGGCGGATGGCCTGAATTTCCTCCGGCGTCTTCAGAATGCGCAGTTCCTCTACAAGGCCCTTCAAGGGTTCAAACTCAGCGGCGGGCATGTGATCCTGCCACTCCCGAAAGATGGCCACCGGAATCTTATCGGCCTCAAAGCCGATGCGTGTGAATCCTTGCGACTCTTGAAGGTCCCGCAGCGCCTGGACGTAAGGATTGCCGTGGCGGACGATCTCGAAGTCCGGTGCCTCTTTCTTTGCCTGCTCGGTGTAGCGGAAGTCCGTCACCAGATACTGGGTCGACGTCGCAATGACGAGATAACATGAGGAGCCCGAAAAGCCGCTCAGGTATCGGGCATTGACCGAGGACAGCTGTTCGGGGGCGGCGATAAGGGCGGCATCCAGTCCCCGCTCCCGGAGCTTGGCCTGAAGTCGTGTCACAGTTTCTCCCACGTCTGGCCTCCTTGAGCCTCTTATGGTACCGTCTCCGGAGCCTCGCGCC
Organism: Clostridia bacterium; assembly: GCA_049964315.1. Taxonomy (GTDB): domain Bacteria; phylum Bacillota; class Sulfobacillia; order Sulfobacillales; family JAIMBI01; genus JAKATP01. Next base: position 4,409 of record JBMFXK010000148.1, read on the forward strand.
AATGGGCTTCGTTCGGGGGATAGCCCGACGATTCGACGCTCGGGTATGCTCCTCGGAGGAGGTTCGCATGCGCATTTCCGAATGGCGCACGCGCCTTGGTCGACTGGTGCGTGCGACTGACAGCCGCGCCGCTTTCGGCCTGCTCATCGCGAGTATGGTGAGCCGGGCGCTCGGATACGTCCGCGAGCTGCTCATGGCGGCATACTTCGCCACCTCGGTCGCCACCGACGCCTGGCTGATGGCCAGCATCGTCCCCAATCTTCTTATTCAGGCGCTGTCCAACGCACTCGACAATGTACTGATTCCGATGCTGGTGCGCATCCGGGAAGCGGACGGCCCCGAGGCCGTGATCGCCTTCTCCGCCGATCTGTTGGGCTGGCTGACCGTGATGGGGCTCGTCGCCAGTCTTGTGCTCGTCATCGCGATGCCCTTGGTCATCCGGCTTCTAGCCCCGGGCTTTCACGGTCACGAATACCGTCTGGCCGTCCTCCTGGCCCGCATCATGATGCCCGTGTTCCTGTTCTGGCTGTGGCGGGCGGTGGGGCTGGGGATGCTGCAGGCGGCCGGCTCATACGTGGCCACCGGCTGGTCGCAGGTGGCCCAGAACATTGGCCGGATCTTGTTGATTGTGCTCCTGGCCCCAACTCTCGGCATACGCGCCGCCGCCATCGGTTTTGCCGTCGGCACCGCCAGTCAGCTGTTCGTGCTCGTGCCCGAGCTCAGGCGGGCCCGGCTCCTGACGTGGCCGACACTGGGTCCCTTCCGGACAGCGGTCGGTGCCTTCTTCCGGAGGGCCTGGACCGCCATCGTCTCCTCCATGGCCAATACCGGTGGTCTGGTCGTCGACCGCATCCTCGCCTCGACCCTGGCCACCGGCAACATCGCGGCGTTGAATTTCGCCTCGATCCTAGTGCAGGTGCCGGTGACCCTCGTCCTGCAGGCGGTCATCACCCCGTTGTTCACGCGCCTTTCCACTCATCAGGCTCGAGGAGAACAGGAAGCTTGGGGCCGACTGGTGCGGCGACTCCTCGTCGGCACGATCATCATGATGGCTCTCATCGCCATAGGCCTCTCCCTGTTTGCCCATCCCATCATCGCTCTGGCGTATCGCCGGGGTGCCTTTGAGAAGCACTCCACGGTCCTCACGGCACGCGTCGTGCCCTTCTTCGCCCTGGGACTCCCCGGCAGCGCCCTCAACATGATTGGCAGGAAGGCCGCCTACTCGTCGGGCGATGTCCTGACGCCGGCGCGCTGGGCCATCGTTGTCGTCGTTCTCAATATCGTCGCCGACCTGATCCTGATCCGCCCGCTCGGGGCGAGAGGGCTGGCGCTCGGCACCAGCTTTGCCATTTCGGTCGCCGCCGCCGGCATCACCTGGCCGCTGTGGCGCGGACGGGCACGGTCCCCATTCACGGTGAAGGAGGCGGAGCCGGCCGACCCCTTCCCCGAGTAAGCGTGGAGAACGGGCCAGCTGACGCCCGCGGGCGTTTTGCGGCATAATCCCCGTCCCTCCCGTCAACCATGACGAGGGAGGGTGCACCACATGGCTTGGACGCATATGTTGACGGCCGTCTGGCGAACCGCCGTACTCTGGGCGGTGGCCCTGTCCGTGTTCCGGCTGATGGGCAAGCGGACGCTCGGCAAGATGGGCGCCTTTGACATTGCGGTGATCATCATGCTGGGCGAAGCCACGGCCATCGGGATCGAAGACACCAAGATGCCTCTCGTGGAGCCGATCGCCGTGATTTTCGTCCTGGGCCTCCTGCAGTGGCTGCTCACGTTCTTCAACGTCCGTATTCCCTTTCTCGAACGCATCACGCAGGGCATCGCCACGCTCGTCATCGACAAGGGCACGGTCAAGCAGGATGCGATGCTCCGCGAACGGCTCTCCCAGGCCGATCTGGAAATGGAACTGAGGCAGGCGGGCACTTCGTCCACGTCGGAAGTCGAGAAGGCCTATCTGGAACCCACGGGCCGCGTCAGCGTCGTCAAAGTCTCCGGCGGCTCCAGCAGCTCATCCTCGTCGTCGGCGGGTGGCTGAAACCTTTTGAGCGGTACCGGCGGCTCCGCATGCAGGCGGTTGAGACGGTGCTGGACGAGGGGAAGGCGAAGCATCGTGACACGTAGTCCCGTGCTGACCTGTGATCCGTTCATCCCATCATCCCCCAATCCCCGCAGGAGGTCTGGAAAGCCCTCTCAGACCCGGCCCTGCTGGCGGGTGGTGGGCGCCCGGGGATATCAAGCCTGTGCTGCGGCATCGATTCGTGCTGGACATGGGACAGTAGGGGACGCAGCCCTGTGAAGTGGTGGCCGTGGATCCCGGGAAGCTTCGCGTGTACACGTTTTCAGACGGCACCCCAACACGACCACTACCTGGCGGCTTAGGGCCGAGGGAGACGGCACCCGTCTCTTTCTGGAGCAGGGCGGCCTCGATCTGGAATCTCCGGTCAGCCGCCAGACGTCTGCAGGGATGGGTTCCGCGTGGCCTCATGTGCCTGCCCGCACAGAGGGGATCCTGACTGATATGAGGCTGCCGGGGTCCCAGTCAGCGTGGCCCTTTCGCCGGGATCTGTACCGGAGCACGGCGTCGTTCTACGATGCGCACCGCGTCCCGTATCCGTCTTCACTGGCGGTCGACCTCGTGCACCCTACCCGTGCTGACGGTCAGCGGCTCTTCTGGACCTTGCGGCGGGCACCGGTCAGGGGAGCTTCCTCCTCGCCGCGTG
>JBMFXK010000149.1:0-7101 GCA_049964315.1 Clostridia bacterium
GCTGTCCGGCACGGCCTCCAGTCTGTGGCTGCTCTCGGGCGGCATCACCTCGGGCGCGCCCCTCAGCATCGCCTATCGGGGACGCCTGCTGCCCGCGCCGACATTCCTGCCCACCCCGCCGTTCCGACCGGGCATCTCGTACGAAGGCGCTTTTGCCGGACAGCGCTCCCTCTACCTGGACGGCGATGGAAGCTGGTATCCGCGGCTCATGGCGCCGAACGGCGGCGGCGCACCGCTTCCGGGCAGCACGTCGGTCCGGCTCACCGTGATCGGCAGCGCCGGGACGGCGGGATTCACTACGCTGTCCGAAGTCGGGCACACGGATGTGTACACCCTCCCGTCCGGTTCGCCGTGGCCCTCGGTGCTGTGGCTCTCCGGCCCCTACCAGCCGACGTCGGTGGGAAGGGCGGTCGTGGCGGCGTCGCCGGGGGTCAGCCTGGGCGGCCTTGATACCTATATCGCGGCATGGCCCTCCCTCTGGCCGTGGCTTCCTTACGCCTCGGCCCGTCTCGATGCGGTCGTGTCGCCCATCGCGACCCAGCCGCTGCTGGCAGACTCGCTGCTGGCCGTGCCCGGCGACAATCCCTACTGCACGTCTCTGGATCCGGTGGCGGGAACCTGCGGAACCGCGGCGGCGACCGATGTCACCGCCCGTCTCCTGCTGGCCGCCCTGTCCTGGCAGAACGTGCTGGGCGTGTCGGGCGGCAACGTTCCGGCGCTCGCCCCGGCTCCCGCCCAGGGTGACCAGCGCCAGCAGATCCTGCCCGTGCTGGCTGCGCTGTCGGCGTACAAGAGTTTGTCCGGGGCGGAGGCCACGGTGGTGGCGGAAGCCTGGACCAAGGGTGCGGACCTTCCGGTCGTGGGCGTGCTGGATGCGACGGAGCGCGCGGAGGCGCAGACGCTCCTCGCCTCGCCCGCGTTTCAGAGTTCCTCCGCCCTGAACAGCTTTGCGGCCAGTCTGAGTCGCGTCGGCGTTCAGAATCCCCTGACCTGGGCGGAGGTGACCCATGACGCCTCATGAGGAACGGCCCGCCCTGACTCGGCTGCGCCTGGAGGCCGCGCTGGCTCTCGCGCCTGCCGTCTGGCTCATCCCCGCGGCTCTGGTGGTGCTGGGTTTCATGCATACCGGAATCGGCGGCGGTGCGGGTGTCTGGCGAGCGAACTTCCCGGAAAACACGGAGGCGCTGCTACCGGTGGCGTTCGGGCTCGCCTCCGCTCATCTTCTCCTGGTCGAGCATGATGACGGGCAGATCGAGATTACCGGCGCCTACCCGATGGCCGCTGTGGCCCGGACGCGCCTGCTGGCCCTGATTGGCGGCGGCTGGCTGCTCGTGCTGGTGGGGCTCTTGGCGCTGCGCGTGCTGTTCGGCCCGGTGCCGTTCTGGAGCGGCGTGCTGACCGGCATCGGCCCCGGGCTCTTTCTGGGCGGAATTGCCTGCTGGGCGGCGGCCTCCACCGGGCGAGTCACGATGGGGTATCTGCTGGCGGTGGGCATTCCAGTCATGGACCTCGTGCTGCGCCTGCTGGGCGGGTTTCACGTTCTCTGGCCCCTGCAGTTCCTCAACGTCTTTGCCTGGCGCTGGCCGCTCGTCACCCCGCCCTGGTGGCTGGTGAAGGTCTTGATGGGGGCGGTGGGGCTGTTCTGTTACGCGCGCGCCGCCGGGTCCTGGCGGACCTACAGCGTCCGCCATCTTTAAGAGGTGACGTATGGCTGATAACGACCGCATGTCACGCGACCAGTATTTTATGGCGATCGCGCAGGCTGCCGCCCACCGCGCTACCTGCCGGCGTCGTGCCGTGGGCGCGGTGGTGGTGGATCGGCGGGGCCGCATTCTCAGCACGGGGTACAACGGCAGCCCGGAGGGATACCCGCACTGCGAGACGCTGTGTGCGGACCCCGAACATGAACCGTGCCGCTGGAGTGTGCATGCGGAGATCAACGCCCTCCTGTTTGCCGAAAATCGGGCACCGGACAAAACCCTGTACGTCACCACCGGGCCCTGCCGGGGCTGTGCCCTGGCCATCGCCAACGCCGGCGTGTCCCGGGTGGTGATGGGCGAACCGTACCGTGACTCGGGCGGCATCGAGGTGCTGGACCGGGGCGGGATCCGTCACGAGTACCTCCCGGCGGCCGGTCCCTCGGACCCCCGGTGAGTACGCACAGGGGCGAGTGCCCAATGTCTGAGGCGTGAGGGCAGAGGCGTGGGTCGGCGGTCTGGCTCTCTCGGGCGTCAGAGGGCGTAAGAGATGGGGGTCCGGAGCGTGGACTGGGCACGCCTGCCGGAGCCGCTTCTCCTCGTCACGAGCCAGGCCGCTCCCTTGATGAGCGCGGAATCGGGTGAAGCCGTGCCGGCCGGTTCTCACCCCCGGTGAAGAGGGTCCGCCTTCATGGGATACTCCATGGGATAGACCCGCAGTCTGGGAAGCGAATGCCACGAGGAGGGGGTCGGGGAATGCTGCAAGGACGGCGGGTACTGGTGACCGGGGGATCGCGCGGGATAGGGGCCGTTATCGTGGAGACGCTGGTGCGGGAGGGCGCTTCCGTCGCGCTCCACTACGCGCGCAGCGAGACCGCGGCACTCGCCATCCAGGAACGCCTCGGGTCCCGGGTGGTCGCCATCCAGGCCGATTTAGGCGAGCGGGGAGCGGCGCGTGCGCTCTGGGCCGCCACGCGCGACCGCTTCGAAGCGGTGGACGCGGTGGTGTTGAACGCGGCCACTTTCCAGGCCGTACCACTCACGGCGGCCGACGACGTCTGGGATCAAGCCTGGCAGCGGACACTGGACGTCAATCTGAAGTCGGTCGCCGACCTGATGCGGGAGGCGCTGCCGCACTTCCAGGAACGGCGGGCGGGCATTTTTGTGTCCATCGCCAGTCGCGCCGCCTTTCGGGGGGACGACCCGGAGAACCTGGCCTACGCGGCCTCCAAGGGCGGCATGGTGGCGGTCACCCGCAGCATCGCGCGCGCCTACGCACGCGACGGCATCCTCGCGTATCTCGTCGCTCCCGGCTTCGTGCGCACCGAGATGGCGGAGCAGGCACTCACCGATCCCGCCGTGCGCGCCCGCATCCTGGCCGAGATTCCCATGGGAGAGATGGCTCGGCCGGAGGATGTGGCGGAGGTCACGGCATTTCTGGTAAGCGGCCGCGCACCGCACATGACTGGCGCGACGCTCGACATCAACGGCGCGTCTTACGTGCGCTGAACCACGGCGCTCCTTTCGCAGGGGAGGTGATGTATGAGCGACCAGGCCCGCCGGCGCCAGTACCTGCGCGAGCTGGTGGAGCATCAGGTCGTCCCGACGCAGGAGGCCCTCGTGCAGGCGGTCCGAGAAGCCGGATTCGAGGCCACGCAGGCGACGGTGTCGCGCGACATTCGGGAATTGGGGCTCATCCGCATGCGGACCCGGGACGGTGGCTTTCGCTATGGTCTTCCCACCGACCACCATCCCGCCCCCTCCATCGCCAGGCTGGAACGGCTGCTCTCGGACACCTACGTGTCGGTCGCCCGGGCCGGCAATCTGGTCGTGCTTAAGCTCCTGCCCGGAAACGCCCACGCCGTCGGGGTTATCCTCGACGATATGATGCCGCCGGGGCTGGTCGGAACCGTGGCCGGCGACGATACCGTCCTCATCATCTGCGAGAATGCCGCCGCGGCCAAGCGAAGCATGGCGCTGTTGTCACCGCGCCGCGAGCCGGTCCCCTGACGCGCACTTGTCAGGGTCCCGTCAGTACCCTGGCGGGAGCTTCAGCGTAAGCGTGCGCGTGAGGAGTACGGTACGCGTAAACGACCCCGCGGTTACCCGCACGCGGGGCGAACGGGCGCCGGGCTGCTTCTGCAAAGTCAGGGTGGCGGGGCGGAATCCGCGCGGAAACGCGTACACCAGGGTCAGGGTGTGGCGGGTGGGGGGGTCCGCCAGCGATTTCCGCACCAGTACGAACACGTGGGCGTTGAGCACGGTCTTCTGCAGGCTCGCGTCCCGGCTCACGAAATGAAGTCCCCGGTCGCCGCGAAGCGACAGCAGTGTGGCTCCGGGGGGGACGAACAGCCGCACCCAGGCGCGATAGTCGACGTACATCCAGCCATTGCCCACCGCCGGGTCCACCCACGTCACCCGGGTGGTCTCCACCAGGCGTCCGTGCCGCCAGGCGAGCGTGGTGGCCACGGACTCGACGAAGGCAAAGTTGTCCTTGTGGCCGTTGAGATTCTCGTCCACCACCTGGAGATAATCGCCGGCGACGTGGCGCTTCATGGCGCCGGCCCAGCCGGCTGCGACGAGTGCCCGCTCCGCCGGCGGATTGTTGAGGTAAAGCAGGACGTGCTCGCGGTCGAGGCCATAGAGACAGGACTGCAGGACCCGCCGCAATTCCGCGCCGCGGGCCTGGAGGGCCCGGTGCCAGAGCGTCTTCATGGCCAAGCTCAAGAAGGCCTTTCGTGTGGACTGCGGGAGCCCGGACTTCTCGGCCAGGTACTCCATGGTGACGTTGGCATTGGCCGCCGTCAGCGTGACCGTCTCCCCGTTTACCGTCACCGTGGTGGGCCCGACCGCCTGCAGCAGGCGGTCCACGAACCACGTGTCCAGCAGCACCAGCCCGTCCACCCGGGGCGTGCCCGGAATGCCATAGTAGAAGCGATAAAAGGTCCGGGCGAACGTGGGCACGTCGGGCGAGACATTGCTGTCGCGCAGGTGCCAGACCGGCCACGGGAGGTACAGGCGGAGTTCGATGGGCTCCGGGGGCTGGTAGTGGGAGCGGTCGGGGCCGTGCTCCGGGTCCAGGGTATAGATGTTCTGGGCGGTCAGGTGGCCCACAACCGCATGAGCCATGCGCAGGTAGCCGTATGCGGTCAGGAATCCTCCCGTGGCACGCAGTTCACCACTGTTCTGCAGCAGCAGCAGATAGCGGGCCGGATGCGCGAGCCCCAGCAGGGCAGGGATGGCGGACGACGCCTGGTCGATCTCCGTCAGGTCTGTCAGCGCCCCACGAAGGCGCGCTGTGGTGCGGGTCGGGTCGGGCAGCCGGGTCCTGAGGGCGCCGGGCAGCAGCGCGAAGTTGACGCGTGACCAGTCGCGGACCAGGATGTGGAAGGCCGGCAGCGCCGCATGCAGGCGGCTCAGGGCGGGATGCACGTCCGGCGCGATGCGAGCCAGCAGGGCGTGCCCTGAAGTTCCTCCGTGAGCATGGCCCAGCCCGCCCGCAAATGGTGCCACGGCTGGCCACAGTTCGACCGCCCCCGCCGCCCCCGCACGGACCGCATTCACGAGATTCAGCACGGATGCCACCCGCGGCCCGGGTCCAGGCATCGGCGTCAGGATCCAGGCCGGGTACAGCGTCAGCTGAAGGCCGTGCGACTCCCAGGCGATGCGCGTGAGGAGAGGGCCTAAAGCCGCGTAGCGGTGCGCGCTCACGAGCAAGCGCGCACTTTTGGCGGAATGCAGGAGACCGAGGCTCAAAGCGCCCGCCGCCGCCACGTCCAGCAAGGCGAGCGTCAGCAGCGTGAGAATGATTCGGCGCAGGATGACGCCTGCACCGCGTCCCGCGCGGTCCGGGCGGCGGCGCCCAGCGGGCAAAGCCAGAACCATCGGCCCCTTTCATCGGGCAGCCATGCGCCCGGATGCCGGAATCCATCTGATCGTAACGACGTTCGACGGTATTCGGCAACCATCCCGCCTCTCCGGCCCCGAGCCGGTTTGAGGTTCCGAAATCGGTTTGTTACGATCCGGTTGTCAGCATCCGGTTGTCAGCATCGGTGTTGCAGGCACTGCAGGAACCGCCGGAACCGCAACGGAACGATTTCAGATCCCGGGGGGAAGAAGCCGGCCATCACGAGGGAGGTTGCAGTGGCAACGTTTTACGTGGACGGAACCGCCCAGCCTTTTGATGACGGCGCCTCGGTGCTGGATGCGCTGCTCGCGGCCGACCGCCAGATCCCACACATCTGCCGGCATGAGAGTCTCGCCCCGCTGGGCACGTGCGACACGTGCCTGGTGGAATTGGATGGGGAATTGGTCCGGGCGTGCCTGACGCCCGCGTCCGCGGAGCAAACCATCGCCGTCGACAGCGCACGCGCCCGCGGCGCGCGGGAAGAGGCGGTCCAGCGCCTGCTCCAGCGCCACCGCCTGGCCTGCACCGTGTGCGACAACAACGGCCAGTGCGTACTGCACGACACGGTGGCCGCGCTGGGCATTCGGGACCAGACCCTGCCCTTCCGCGCGAAGGGGTACCAGGAGGACCTCTCGCACCCCTTTTACGCATACCGGCCCGACGCCTGCATCCTGTGCGGGCGGTGCGTGGAAGTGTGTCAGGACGTGGCGGTCAATGAGACGCTGGCGATTGACTGGTCGCTGGCGGAACCGCGCGTGGTGTGGGATGGAGGACAGCCGGCCGGAGACTCCTCCTGCGTCGCGTGCGGCCAGTGTGTGAGTGTCTGCCCCGTCGACGCCCTCATCGAGAAGACGATGATCGGGCGCGCGGGATACCTGACCGGCATGGATCCCGGGGTCAAGGCCCAGCTGCTGGACGCCACCAAAGCCGTCGAAACCGACTTCGGGCCGCTGTTTGCTCTCAGCGACATGGAAGCGGTGCTGCGGAAGTCGCGCATCAAGAAGACCAAGACCGTCTGCACCTACTGCGGGGTGGGCTGCAGCTTTGAGGTGTGGACCCGCGGCCGCGAGATCTTGAAGGTGGAGCCCAGTCCCCTGGCGCCTGCCAATGGCATCTCCACCTGCATCAAAGGCAAGTTTGGCTGGGATTTCGTCAATGCCCCGGACCGGCTCACGCGCCCTCTGGTGCGGGATGCGGACGGGTTCCGGGAGGCGAGCTGGGAGGAAGCTCTCAGCCGCGTGCGGGACGGGTTCAGCCGCATTGTGGCCGAGGACGGCCCCGGTGCCGTGGCCGTCATCGGGTCCTCGAAGTGCACCAACGAAGAAGCTTATCTGACCCAGAAGCTTGCCCGACAGGTGTTTGGCACCAACAATGTCGACAACTGTTCGCGATACTGCCAGTCGCCGGCCACGATGGGACTGTGGCGGACGGTCGGCTACGGCGGGGACGCGGGCTCGATGCAGGATATCGAGCAGGCGGATCTGGTCCTCATTGTCG
>JBMFXK010000150.1:0-7094 GCA_049964315.1 Clostridia bacterium
ACCGGTGCGCGTCGGCGGCCAGCCGACGAACTAGCGCCGAGCGCAGGAGAGCCTTGGATGGAATACAGGCCACAAATGGACACTCACCACCCACCCGGCCGGCCTCGACGACAGCAACACTGCGCCCGGGGAGCTGCGACCAGATCCACTCTCCGGCCGAACCAGCTCCGAGCAGGACCACGTCGAACCTCTTCATGGTGTCGCCACCGCGCAGGCGTCGGCCGCTATCCGTGGCACCCCGAAGACGTACCCGACTGGGCCAGTCGCGTCATCGGGCCGAGTTCCCCTTTGGGTGCGGACGGTAGATACGCAGTAAGGGGCCCTGGCCTCACAACCCTCCGCGTCCGTGTCCCGGGTCATCTGATCACTATTCAAGCCGGTCCCCTTGTTGTCATGGGATGTCCTCCCAATGTATCGCCCTCGCGCCGTCGCCGCTCGCGCCGCAGCACGACGTCGCACCTCTGACCTGGATCAGTGAGTAAGCCGACTGGGGCCGTGCCGGCGGGCCTTGCGGACGGCAGGCGGGCCGCCAGGGTCGGTAGAGGTGAGGGCGACCTGGCCGGATGGACTTCGGAGGCACCGTTGGCGAGGGCGGAGAGGTGGCCAGCCCTCCGCGAAGGCATGCTGAAGTTGAGGATGCCACAGTGGCCGGCCGGCGGGAGCGGTTGGGAGGCTACCCTGCCGGAGCCAGGTTGAGGATGTGGTGGTGCAGTGCCCAGAACTCCTGCTTGTGCATCATCCCCTGGGCCAGCCGCAGCCGGAGCTGGCGTGACTTGCGCACCAGGCGGGCCGGCACCACCAACAGCCAGCGTCGCAGCAACGCGGTGTTGTGCGGCTGTCCGACTTCTGCCAGCCCCTCGGCGCTGAGCGTTCCCCCAGCCGTCACCTGGGCCACCTGCCGTTCGCGGACGACGTTGACCGCAGACAGCATGGCGGTCAAGTTGGAGGCGATCACGGCGGCCGTCTGCCAGGCGTAGTTGGCACGCCGCTTGCGCAGGGGCAGGTGCAACAAACCACAGCCCAGCTTCAGATCCTTGATCCGCTCTTCGATGTGAGCCCGCCGCCGCTGCCAGTGCTCCAGTTCCACCGCGTCCCCCTCCAGGTCGGTGACCATGAAGGAATAGCTATAGGTGTGGCTGACCGCACCCATGAGCGCCAACCGCAACTGCTGCTGGGGGATGGTCTTCCTCCGTCGGCTGCGGGGACTCCGGGAGATCTCTTCAGCCTCCACCCGTACCCGCCGCACCAGCAGTCGCAGCGGCTTCCCCTCCCAACCGGTGGGCACAAATGGCATCTCCGCCACCTCCGCTCCGACCATCTCCTTGGCCGCGCGCCAGCTGTTGGGGGCGATATGCCGCCGCGCTTCCCAGATCGTCCGGTAGCGGGGTACCACCACACAGAACTTCAACCGATGCCTCCGGCACCAGGCCAGGAAGGTCACGCTGTAGAAGCCACTGTCCGCGCGCAGCCGCACCTCCCCGTGTCCCTTGGGCAGGGTGCGCAAAGCCCGCTGTACCACCGCCGGAGAGATGGGCTTGTCGGAGGCGCTCCCCGACCTCAGCTGAGCTGCCACCACCCGGCGCCGCTCCGCCCAGGTGCAAAGCAGGGACCCCAGGCTGCACTTCCCCTCGTAGTTGAAGGTGGCATCCTCCTTCTGGCCGCCGAAGACCTCGGTGGTAGTGGAGTCCAAGTCCAAGGTCACCGGCTCCTCCTGGGGCAGCCCCAGCATCTGGTCGAGCTCCACCCCGGCTCGGGCGAACTCGGCCACCACCGCCCGTAGTTGCCGCACCGTGAACCGCGGCAGGAGCTGGCTGGCGGTCTCCGGGGCCGGCACTTCGGCCACCGCCCGCAGCACCTGCCCGGCGGCATCCTCGCGCAGCGAGTCCAGGTGGGCCAGGTGGCTTCCCCCAGCCAACATCGACTCTGCCAGTGAGACCAGCAGTTGGCCACCGGTCAGCCCCCGCCGACGGTGCTTGAAGCTCCGCACCCCGTCGATGACGGTGTCCAGTCGCTCCACCAGCTGCAGCTTCGAGTTCAGGTCCCGGACCAGTAGCAGCCCGGCATGGCCGGTAAGAGTGGGATCGTCAGCGCCGATGTGAATGGTGGGGACGGATGCGGTACGCTTCACTCTCTGGGTGCCTCCTGCTTGGAACCGATGGACGCCGTGCAACCTCCATTTTCCAAGTCAGAGAGGCACTTCTTCTACCCGGGCGCCGCCCCAGCCCTCCGGGCTATCCACTGATCTAGGTCTGAGCACTCTCCAGCCGGCGCGACTCTCGCCGCCGTCGCCTCGACTCAGGCACCTCATCGCGGTAGTGGAGCGAGCCCTGGCAGCGGCTCTGCTGCGTCACGTAGGACTTGCCGGGCGCCCCGCACACCCACTTGGCCACAGACCGGGCGCGAACGGGCGAGGCGGTGGGTCCGCTCCAGTGCCTGGCCCCTTTGGAGCTGCGACGACGACGGTTTGATCGCAGGGTCGAGATGGTCTGCAACCCCATAGCCGACAGGGCCCCTTGACGTCGGACACCATTACCGATCTCGGCGACCAAGCGAATTCGGGGCCCTAGTTCCGACTTTGGGCCAGCGACGCCAGCCCATACGACCACGGCCACGGCGGTAGTACCGCAGACAGGCCCAAGACAGTCGAGCCCGTTCCCGCGAACCGGGTCGACTGTCACCGCTCCCGTGGTAGTGCCTCCAGCACGCCGGACCGACGGAAGGCCCACGCCACCACGATCCCCACCACTAGCCCGAAGAGAAGGTGGGCCAGCAGGAACCAGCCCTGAGGGACCAGACCCATCATCGGGTTGGTGGCCGGTAGTAGGATCCACCGCATCAGCACGTAGAGGAGGGCGCTGCCGATCACGGACCCGCCGATCAGCCCGGCCGAGCTCCGCATCATAGGTAGGGCCAACCAGGCTACACCGGTGAGGATACCGGCGAACACCAGACCCACAAACGCGGCGAACGCAAAGTGCAGGATGGAGCTGACCAAGACGTGGGAGGCCACGACTGGCATGCTCCGCATTACCGTGCCCTGCGCCGCCGGGCTCATCTGCGACAGCAGGGTGGCGACGGTGCCGTTCGTCGCGCGTCCCGTGATGAGTAGCCCCATTGTGTGCGCCGTTGCAGACGGCACGTGCATGCTGGCGAGCAGGGCTGTGAGCTGCTGCATCATGGCAGGACTAAGGTGAGGACTGCGCAGCATCGCCATAACCTGAGGCATCATCGCCGCCGGGACGTGGATCCCCATCAACCCCATGAGCATCGGCAACATGCTCTTGGGGGGAGCAACCGTGAAGACGAACGACGCCATCCCGAGGTTTAGCGGCGTGGCGTAGCCCATCCCGGAGGCCCCCATCGAGAGGATCATGACGCCGATCATCGCCACGCCGCCCAGCAGGCCACCGGCAATCCCGGCTCCTGCCAGGCGCAACGCCGCTACCGTGCTGCTCTTGGGTAATCTCTCGCTAACTGACATCTCTCTCTCCACGGACTACGTCCCTAGTGCTCCCGGTCTCAACAACACGGGTTCTGCCGTCGCGGCTCGCGGCAGGACCGGGCAGCGATGCTCGGGGCCCTGACCGCCGGCCGGACGATCCGGTCGGCACCCGGTCAAGGTCCCCATCGCTGGGATCAAGCTCACGACCCGTATGGCGCGGACGATAACGGGCACTTGCCCGCTGGCGTTGTGACCGGGGTCACACAGCCCGGATTGCCGCCTTCGCTGTCAGGGCGCGGGAATCCAGCACGACAATGCGTCGCCCCTGCATCCGGATGATCCCCTGCTCTCGCCACAGGCTCAGCGTCCGGGCCACACTCTCCCGAGTGGCAGCGACAAGCTGGGCCATCTCGTCCTGGGTGTGGGCTGGCAGCAGGTGTCCCCCGGTGACAGGATCGGCGGTCTCCAGCCAGGCGAGCAGAAGGCTGGCGAGCCGCTCCCCAACCGTATTGAGGACCAGGGTCTCAACGGTCTGTTCAAGGCGGAACAGCTGCCTGGCCATCGCGAGCAGGACCTTTGCCATGAGGAGGGGGTGTTTCCCAAGCAGGCCCACGAAGTCTTGGGCGCCTGCTTCGCAGATCAGGCTCGGTTCCAGAGCCTCCGCCAGCGTTGGTAGCGACTTGCCGCCGTCGAGCGCGGCAAGTCCGAATAGTTGCCCCGCCGCCAGGACCGCGGTGGTGACCTCTGCGCCGGACTCGGTGAGGCGGTACAGGCGCACTCGCCCAATCTTCAGCAGGTAAACAAGGTCAGGTTCGCCGCCTACGAGACTGCCGGCAGAGACTTCGCGCATGCGCAGCTGTTGCGAGATCTCGGCGACCTCGTCCGCAGTCATCTGCTCGAAGAGGTTGAGACTGCGGAGCAGGGCAAGTTTGTCCGCCATGGCATGTCCAGACTACCCGGTGGCGCCGGGCGCAGGTGTGACCGAGGTCACAGCGGGAGAACTTGGGCGGCGGGAGAATTTAAACTCAGCCGGGAAGGTCCACCCCGGGTAGTTGGAGGGCCGCGAGCTGCTTTACGTAGGACCGACTCTTCTGAGCGCGCCCATACGGGGCCCGGTCGCAGGACCGGTGCGATGGTTGTCGGCGAGCACATGCGCCGACCGGAGGGTGGCGGGACGACACCTGCGCTCCCCTGCAAGATGAATGGCGACGGCGGTGGAGAAGCGGCCCGCACGACTCCCAAGGGGGCAAGCAGCACGGGGAGCGCAACAATCCCCGGTTGCGCCCGCTGGGGCGTCTCCACCAATGGGGCACCGGCAGTGACGGCGCGAGGGGTCACCCAAAGCCTGGCCGCTGGAGCCCGGCCTCGGGGCTGGCTTGTGCCATTCAGCCCGAAACCCCGGTCGGCCCCGTGGCCATATTGAGGCGACGGCGCGTCTCTGGCCCGCCTGCGCAACGCGGTCCGAGGGTACCGCCTAGGGAGCACCGGCTAAGTTGAGGACCCTTGGCGCCGAGCCCGTTGATGGTTTCCTGCGCCAGAGACCTGATGTGACCAGCCTTTGAAGGACCCTTGCGCGGCCCCTGACGATAGTCGCGGAGCGCCCCGCAGCGCCAGGCGAAAGGGCTGCGAGCTGCGGGAGGTAGCGGATCCAACTTGCCGCTCGGGCCCGGTCGAGCGGCTCCGCTTCGTGGTCAGCGAAGTGGCAGCGATCGTCCACGAGGCGCGGCTGCGGCGGGCCGACCGCAGCCGCGGGGGCCTAGGTGGCAACAACCACAGCTGATAAGCGGCAGGTCGTAGTCGGCTGCAGCCAAGCCGGCGGGATCGGCGTCGGGCAAGCGGCCGGGCAGCGCGCTGCCCGGGGACTGCTCGTCCAAGCCCCACAAGTGACTGTCGACTGCATCTCCACCCAAGGCCTGCCGTCGAAGGCGCTGACAGCCCCCGCCGCCGAGGGCTCAACCTGCGAATTGGTCACCTTTGTGACCCGTCCCCCTTGCGGCAGTGGCAACGCTGAGAGCGGACGGGTGCTTGGGGCGCGGATGGCGGCCGGACGTAGAGGCGAGAGGATCGACGAGTTCTCCTCGGTGACGCTAGCCAGGGGATCCATTGGTCGCCCGGCGCCGGCGGTGAACGGCAACCCCTCGTGCTCGTGGCTTCGGCCCAAATGGGCCGCCCAGCTCTTGGGCGGCGCCAACCGGGACCAGGGACAGACCGTACCCTGCCTCCGCGGTCGGACCTGACCGGCGATGGCGGAGCAGTCGCCCACGTGGACACGTTGGCGCGACATTCCTGCAGTGGTGGTGCATCCGGCCAACCTGCGCTCAACTGGGACGATCGCCCTCGTGGTCGGTGCACTCTTGTTCCTCGTCAACGACTTAGACACCATGTTGCGCAGTGGCGCCAGCGCCTCCATCGTGGTCAAGGCAGCGCTCAACATTGTGATTCCGTTCTGCGTCTCGAACTTCGGCTTGCTGACCGCGACTCGACGCCGGTCAAGATGAGCGACTGTGCTCGGTGCCAGTCGGGCGGACGGTCATCTTGGGGGAGGGTGCGCCGGCACGCTCTCGTCGGCGCCCGAGCCGGCGTTGATCCGCCACTTCCTGGAGCGGCCCATTGGGTGTTCTGGCCACCCTTCCAGGGGCACCAAGGACAAGTCCTGCAGGCCAGACTCGGTTAGATCGGCGGCGATGGAGCAACGCCGGTCGTGTCGAGATTGCGAGCGGAGGCGTGCTCCGTCATGAGCCGGTGTCGACCACGACCTTCACATCCTCCGGGCCGCGCTCCAAGGCGGCCCGGTATTCCGAGTGAGCGACGTGCCGGGTGATGCAGCGGTCCAGCCATCCGGGCCAGGTTCGTTGGACCGCCTCCAGATCCGCCACGGCGGCGTCGAAATGGCGGCGGTTGGCGTTGACCGTGCCCACGATGACCTTGTTGGCGAGCACCATCTCTAAGTTCAGACGGTCGACAGCGATGGACGCCTTCCGGTTGCCGCCCGACACTCCAGTGAGCACCACCACGCCGTTGGTGCCCACCGTGTCGGCCAATTGCAGGGACAGCGGAGCGTAGCCAGTTGCCTCGATGGCGATGTCGATGTGTCCAATCTCGTTGAAAAGGCCGTGGCCGAGTTGGTGCTCGTCCGCCACCAAATAGGTGGCACCCAAGGCCGCCACGAGGTCGACCTTGGGTCCGGTCTCGGCCCGGTCGTAGACGTAGACATCCAGGCCCCGGAGACGCAACGCGGCGGCCGCCAGCAGTCCGACCGGCCCGGCGCCGGTCACCACCGCCCGGCGCGGCTCCCATGCCATCCGCCGCTGGATGCGCCAGATCTGGTCGATTGCCTTCTCCGCTATGGAAGTGGGCTCGACCAGCATGCCCACCGTTGCCAGCCCCTCGGGTACGGGGACGAGATACTTGGGAATCTCGGCGTAGTACTCGGCCAAAAATCCGTGGCGCCCCTTGATTCCCCGCTCGGTGTACTGGCCGTTGAGGCACATGTCCCACTCGTCGCGCCCACAGTTGAGGCACGGAACCGGATCCGGCCGCCGCACGATGGCAGCCACCAGACTACCCTCGACCAGCCCGCCCGCGGGTTCGGTGAGGCGGCCCAGCGACTCATGGCCGATGATGAGGTAGTCGTCCCCAGGAGGTGCCTCGC
>JBMFXK010000151.1:0-4699 GCA_049964315.1 Clostridia bacterium
CTATGAGCGGCGAGCAGTTCTTCGCCGCGGCTGACCGTGCCATGTATGTCGCGAAGAAAGGCGGCAAGAACCGGGTTTGCGTCGCCCGCAAGAGCGCATGATATCGTAAAAAGGCGGTATGCGCTGCCGTGCTGGCGCTCTTCATCTCGGCCCTGAGCGGCGCGGCCCTGGGCTCTATCCTGGCCCGGCTGCTGCTGAAGTCGCTGTTCTGGCCGCGGACGCCCATCACGATCGGTCCCGTGCGCCTCCACGGACTGTTGCACGTGCGCCGGGATGCCTGGAGCCAGACCCTCGCCGACGCCTTGACCGAGGCTCTGCTGGACGGCTTCGATCTCCGCACCGTCCTTGACACCGTGGAAAACCGGGAGGCGCTCTACCGCGGCCTCCGGCGCGAGATTGGCGCCCGAACCGATGCCTGGCCGTCGTTTCCTTTCCGCCGCCAGCTGGCCGTCAAGCTCGAAGACACGGTCATCCGCGAGGTGGCCCGCTATCTCGACCGACTAGCGCACGAGGCGGACGTAACCCGCGAGGCGGCCCGATACCTGCCGCTGGCGAGCCTTATCCAGGAACGCATCACGATGATGGATGCCGCCGCGCTTGAACGCCGCGTGCTGGGCGACGGCCGCCAGGGACTGCGCTGGCTCGCCTGGATCGGTGCCGGCGGCGGGTTTGTCATCGGGCTCCTGGCGCCCATGGTCGGCGCCCTGGTGGGGCGCGGCTTGTGAAGGGACGCACCGCCAGTCGTCTGCCAGCGCGCGCAAACGCGCCCGCTTGACCGTCCGATCGTCCCGCCTGTATAATCGAAAAGCCGGGCGACCGGCGCCGTTTTCGTGGGGATGTAGCTCAGTTGGGAGAGCGCTTGAATGGCATTCAAGAGGTCAGGGGTTCGACTCCCCTCATCTCCACCAAATTAAGGCCCCATGGTCTAGAGGCCTAGGACACCACTCTTTCAAGGTGGTAACCCGGGTTCGAATCCCGGTGGGGCCACCAGTATTCGTGGGCCATTAGCTCAGCTGGTTAGAGCATCCGCCTTTTAAGCGGAGTGTCGAAGGTTCGAATCCTTCATGGCCCACCACATAGTTTACAGGCCAGTAGCTCCAACGGTAGAGCAGCGGTCTCCAAAACCGCGGGTTGGGGGTTCGAATCCCTCCTGGCCTGCCATATTGTTTCTTGTTGCGGGTGTAGCTCAATGGCAGAGCCCCAGCCTTCCAAGCTGGTCATGTGGGTTCGATTCCCATCACCCGCTCCATGTTTGGGGCGGTAGCTCAGTTGGGAGAGCACCAGATTTGCATTCTGGGGGTCGTGGGTTCGAACCCCATCCGCTCCACCACTCGGAACTGGTTTCCGTCGGCGCTAGCCTCCGCCGGCGCCTCGGCAGCGTTGGGGCGTAGCCAAGCGGTAAGGCAGCGGACTTTGGATCCGCCATCCCAGGTTCGAATCCTGGCGCCCCAGCCAAGACTTTGAGCGACACGGTGTACCCGGTGTCGCTTTTTGCGTTTAGGTCTGGGGGGCGATCGGAACGCTCCAGGTCTGTTTGAACGGCTCCCGCCCGCCTCACCTTCACCCGGCTCTGCTGCTCGACGCGGGCGCTCTCGGCCGGCGGCAGCGGAGGCGGTTGGCGCGGGCGCCCGCGATGTTCATGTGCACCCGAAAGACGCGGCCGGCTGCGATACGCTGCAGGCTGGTCTGGTGGCGTCGGTGCTGGCGGCCATCCGGGGTGCGTGTCCGGGAGTGCCGGTCGGCGTGACGACCGGCCAGTGGATCGGGTCGGTCAACGAGCGCCGCCAGGCTCTGGCCTCGTGGACGGTCCTGCCGGACCATGCATCGGTTAACTTTCATGAGCCCGGCGCGGAGGCTCTGGCGCGCGACGCCCTGGTCCTTGGCCTTGCGCTGGACGCCGGGGTTTGGACCGGGACCGATGGCCTTGACCGCCTTATAGCAAGCGGTCTCGGGCCCGCGTGCCGGCGGATTCTGGTCGAGGTCACCGAGGCGGCGTGCACGCGGGCACAGGTCGCGGCCCTGGTGCGGCGGGCCAAGCTCCTGCGGCGGGCCAAGCTCCTGCGGCGGTCGATCCTGCTTCACGGGGAGGACGCCTCGGCCTGGGACGCCTTGCGCTGGGCTGGCGAGTGGGGCGTTTTGACCCGGATCGGCCTCGAAGACACCCTGATGCTGCCGGATGGAAGCCCGGCACCCGACAACGGCGCGCTCGTTCGGTACGCGCTTCAGATCCTCGCGCAGGGTTGTGACGCCGGGCCAGAGATCTGACAGTGTGTTAAAATGCTAGCTAGACTAGCGAGAGTGAGTGACCGATGTGCGCACAAGGGACAGAGAAGAACCCCTGGACGAAGTCTGGTTTGAGGTGCAGCACCTGATTCGGAGCCAGGTCCGGCATGCCATCCGCGATGGGCTCCCGAGTCCGGTGGGAGGGGCCGGCCTTCACATCCTGTCGCATGTGATGCGCACCGGGCCGGTGTCGCCGTCGGAACTCGCGGACCGGCTCGACATCCGCAGCAGCACGATCGCGGCCCATCTCGACCGGCTGGAGGAAGCAGGCTGGCTGCAGCGCGATGCGGTTCCCGGTGCACCGAGCCGGGTGCAGGTGACGGTGACGGAGAAGGGCCGGGACGCGTACGCGCGCTACCTGGAGCTTCGGCGGCAGGTGGTGGAGCACTTCCTCGAGCCGCTTCCGGCTGCCGATCGCGAGGCCCTCCGGGACATGCTGGCCACCGCCCTCCGGCAGGCCAGGGAAGTGCACCACCATCGTCGCACGGGACGCCACGCGCACCATACCCGATCCAGTGAGGGAGGGGGATAGCTCATGGGCATGGGTATGGGAATGGGCGGCGGCATGCGAGGCGTGTGGGAGGGCCGCCGCGCCATGAGCATCCTCGAGACCGGCGCGCGCCCGAGCAAGGAGACGCTGAGACGTCTCGTCAGGGTGCTCCGGCCGCACCGGCTCACTATTGCGGGCGTTCTCAGCTTCACCGTGCTGGGCGTGCTGCTGGGCCTGGTGCCACCGCTCATTATGCGCGCCATCATCGACACGGCCATCGCCCGCCACAATCTCCACCTGCTCATCTTCCTGGCGTTTGGTCTCCTGGCATTCCCGGCCGTGCAGGCTGTGAACTCGGTGGCGCAGAACTACCTGAACGCGGTGGTGGCGCAGTCGCTCATCCACGACCTGCGAACGTCCATGTACGAACACGGACAGAAGCTGGGCATCAGCTTTTACACCAAAACGCCCGGTGGCGAGATCCACTCCCGGCTGGTCAACGACTTGAACGCCGTGCAGATGGTGCTGCGGACCACGCTGACCGGCCTCTTCGTGAACGCGATCACCATGGCGTTCACCCTGGGCACCATGTTCGTCATCAACTGGAAGCTGGCCCTGGCGGCGGCTCTGGTGCTGCCGGCGTTCGCGCTGCCCGTGATGAGCTTCGGGCGCCGCACCTACACGGCCATCAACCTGACCCAGCAGGCGATGTCGAAGCTGACCGCGCACCTGGAGGAAACTCTGACCCTGTCGGGCATCATGGTCGTCAAGAGCTTCGGCACCCGGCTCAGAGAGGCGCGGCGGTTTCGCGAGCTCTCGGGTGACGTCAAGACCTTTTCCGTTCGTCAGAACATGGTGGGGCAGTGGCTCAACATGCTGGTGGGAGGGTTGTCCGCGCTGGGTCCGGCCGTCCTCTACGGATACGGCGGCTATCTGGTGATTGACCACAAGGCGGCCCTCGGCACCATCGTGGCGTTTTCCACCTATCTGGTGCAGCTCTACAGCCCGGCGTCGTCTCTGGCCGGCAGCAACACGTCGCTCATCGGAGGTCTGGCGCTGTTTGACCGCATCTTCAGTTTTCTCGACATTCCGATTGACGTGCCCGAGCCGGAGACTCCGGCCCCGCTGCAGGTAGCCGCCGGCGTCACCCCGCTGGGGCTCCAGTTTGACGGTGTGCGCTTCGGCTACAAGCAGGGCGAGGAGGTTCTGCACGGCGTCAGCTTCATCGCCCGGCCGGCTGAGCTCACCGCCATCGTCGGGCGGAGCGGCGCCGGCAAGAGCACTATCCTCTCCCTGGCCGCGCGGTTTTACGACCCGGATGACGGCATCGTGCGGCTGCAGG
Source organism: Clostridia bacterium (assembly GCA_049964315.1). GTDB lineage: Bacteria > Bacillota > Sulfobacillia > Sulfobacillales > JAIMBI01 > JAKATP01. The sequence goes on from JBMFXK010000151.1 coordinate 4,116, forward strand.
GGCTGCCCCTCAAGACCCTGTCCGAGGACACGTTCCGGCGCGCGGTGTCGGTGGTGACCCAGGAACTGTTCCTGTTCCACACCACGCTGGAGGAAAACATCCGCTACGGGCGCCCGGAGGCGTCGGACCTGGAGGTGCAGCAGGCGGTGCAGGCGGCCCAGCTGGAGGAGCTGGTGGAGTCGATGCCGGGCGGCCTCAAAACGGTGGTCGGGGAGCGGGGCTACCGGCTCTCGGGCGGGGAGAAGCAGCGCGTGGCCATTGCCCGCGCCATCCTCCGCAACCCCTCGGTGCTGCTGCTGGACGAAGCGACCAGTTCCCTGGACAGCCATGCCGAGCGGCTTATTCAGGAGGCGCTGCAGCGCCTGTTTGAAGGCCGCACGGTCATCGCCATCGCCCATCGCCTGTCCACCATCCTGCGGGCGGACCAGATTCTGGTCGTGGAGGATGGGCGGTTGAAGGAGCGCGGACGCCATGACGAACTGCTGGCGCAGAGTGGCATCTACGCCCGGCTGTTCCATGAACAGTTCGACCCCGGACTGTCCACCGTCACCCCAAGCGAGGCGGTGGCGGGAGCCTGATCCTCA
>JBMFXK010000151.1:4709-7055 GCA_049964315.1 Clostridia bacterium
CAATCCGGCAGCGGCGGCCGCGACATCTGCGCGACGAGGCGCTGACGGAAACGGGGCCGGGCGTCGGCCAGGCGTTCGGTGAGTTTCAGCACCAGGATCTCCAGGAGGTCGAGGTCGTCTGCGCTCGACGGGGTGACAAGATCCGTAACCAGATCGGTAAAGAGCTCGGCCACCAGATCCCGCCCCTCGTCCGAGGCCAGAAAGTGGGCCACCTGATGCTGGATGTGGGGCTCCAGGCGGCGCAGAAAACGGGATGCGATAAAGCCTTCAATGCTCTCGCGGGGCGGGATAGACAGCACCTCCCGGTTACCGCCATGCTATCACAGCGCCAGTTCGCCATTTACGACGGCGCCCACCCGTGTTAGAGTGACGGTATTGCTAGGGGAGCTCCATTCGGGGCTGAGAGGCTCGGCCGACCCTCAACCACCTGATCTGGGTAATACCAGCGAAGGGAAGCAGGGACTACCACCACCCTTGCGGGGTGGTTTTTTCCGTCTCTGAGCCTCGCCCCGGAAATCGGGGGGCGTGAGATGCAGGAACCGGTATCGGATGCGGCCTGGCGCATCGAGACCAACGGGGCCAATCCGGTCGACGGCCGGGAGCGCCACGGCTCGCTGCGAGACCTTTTCTGGGTCTGGTTTGCCGCCAATCTCGCCATCGTGGGAATGGTGCTGGGCGCCGCCACCATGAGCTATGGCCTCGCCTTCTGGCAGGCGATACTCGCCATTCTGGGCGCGTTCTCATTCGTCCTCATCGGATACTTTGCGGTCCCGGGAGCGCGTACCGGCGTGCCCACCATGGTGCTCTCGCGCGCCAGCTTCGGCACCCGGGGCAACCTGCTGCCGAGCCTGGTCTCCTGGCTTAACCTGGTGGGCTGGGAGACGGTGGTGCTGGTGGTGGCCACCTACGCGCTGGAGGGCGTCTTCAGGCGCCTGTTCGGGCTCCCTCCGTCGGCCGCCACGCTGTCGCTGTCGCTCGTGGCGGTGATGGTCGTCGCGTTCTCGGTGGCGCTGCTCGGCCATGCCACGCTGGTGCGGGTGCAGACCCTGTTCTCCTATATTTTCGGCCTTCTCACGGTGGCGGTGGCCGTCTGGCTCGTGCCCTACATCAATCTGACCCGCACGTTTTCCGCCCCGCCCGGTCCGTGGCTGACGGGCTTCCTGCCCGCGCTGTCCATCGTCGTGGCCGGGACCGGACTGTCCTGGGTCAACACCGCGGCCGATTACACCCGCTACCTTCCGAGCAGCACCCCGTCGCGCGGCATCATCGCGTCCACCACCTGGGGTGCGGTCATTCCGGCCATGGCGCTCATGCTCCTGGGAGCTCTCCTCTACTCCGGCATGCCGCAGCTTGCCACCAGCGGCAACTACATCGGCCTCCTGGAAGGGGCTCTGCCGGCGTGGCTCGCCGTGCCCTACCTGCTGACGGCGGTCGCGAGCATGGTGACGGGGGACATCATGGACATCTACTCGTCGGGTCTGAGCCTCCTGGCGGCACGCGTTCGGGTTGCCCGCTACAAGACCGTCATCGTGGACGCCGTCCTCTCGGGCGCCGCCAGCCTGTATGTAATCCTGGCCGCCCACAACTTTATTGCCACCTTCAGCGCGTTTCTCACGCTGCTGGCGGCGGTGCTGGCGCCGTGGGCGGGCGTCTTCCTCGTGGACCTCACGACCCGGCTGAAGCGTGGGATCGCGGTGGACGCCCTGTATGCGGAGGAGAACAGCGCGTATGGCGCCATCCGCTGGCCGGCGCTGGCATCGTGGATGGCAGGACTGGCACTCGGACTCTCGCTGACGTCGAGCGCCCTCTGGAGCGGGCCGCTGGCCCACGGCATCTTCCAGGGGTCGAATCTTGGCTACCTGGCGGGTTTCGCGCTCGCGTCCGGACTGTACGCGGTGCTGGGACGGGGGCGGTGACACGATGATCGTCGCCCTTTTGGACTTCAAGCGGGCGCCTGCGGACTGGCTTCGTCGGGCAGAGGCGCTGGCCGATGAGGTGGATGCCCTCATCTTGCGGGCGAAGGAAGAGAGTGCAGGGCGCCAGTGGGAGCTTGCAAGGCAGCTGGCGGGTCTGTCCTGCCCGGTCTGGCTGGCGGATCGGGCCGACGTGGCCCGCGCGGCGGGGCTCTCAGGCGTCCACCTGCCCGAGGACGGGCTCTCGCCAGAGGCTGTCCGCTCATGGTGGCCGGATGCGCACGTGTCGCAGGCGGTGCATGGTGTGCCCGATCCCGGGCGGGCGGCGGGAGCCGATGTGCTGATCTTTGGGCACCTGTTTGAGACGCGCTCCAAGCCCGGTTTGAGCCCTCGCGGACCCGAGGCCGCCCGGCGGGTGGTGAGAGCCGCGTCC
>JBMFXK010000152.1:0-7014 GCA_049964315.1 Clostridia bacterium
CTGCTGGACCTGCGGACGCCGCGCGCCTACCACCACAACCACATCCCGGGCGCTGTCTCGGCCCCCTTTCAGCTTGACGGCTTCGGACCCGCCGTGGCAGCGTTTCTAAACGACCGCGGGCGCCCACCCTTCGCGCTGCTGTCCGACAACCAGGTGGTGTTGGACGCCGCATTGGCCACGCTGGCCATTGAGGCCCTGCAGCCGTCCATGGCCACGGTCACACGGATGGCGGAGTGGGAAAACACCGGGCTGCCCAGCGTGCGGGTGGCGGACGTGCCCGTAGATCGTCTCTTTAACGAGCGCGATCAGTTTGTGGTCATGGATGTCCGCGAGCCCTATGAGTGGCGGAGCGGCATCATTCCCGGTGCGGTCACGGTCCCGATGGGTACGGTCCCGGATCACCTGGGCAATTTGAGCCGCGACCGGCAGTATGCTGTCGTGTGCGCACATGGGAACCGCTCACAGTCCGTCGCCAGCTTCCTCGCCGAACAGGGCTATGACGCCGTGAACGTGGCCGGCGGCATGATGGCCTGGCATCAGGCCGGCTATCCGGTCAACGAGATTACCGGCACCTAGCGGGACGTTCCGTGCACCCGATCGGGGGGATCCGGCTCACCGGGCCCGTCTTCCCGGTAGAACTCGTTCTGCTTGAGCCCAACCTCCCGCAGCAGCGCGGAGAAGACGAACGCGAAGCCCGAGAAGATCACGGCGGTCCAGAACAGTTCCCGGATGGACGTGGTGAGCGCCAGTCTGACCGCGTGCAGGAAACTCTGATAGAGGCTTGCCGCGGCCGGACCGAGGCGGTCGAACTGTGCCCGCAGCGCGGCCTGTCCGGCCGCACTAATGATTCCCTGGGGATCCCGCAGGGCCGCCGCTTGGGCGGGCGGGAGATGCGCCAGCATCACCCCGAGCCGGCGCGGAAGGTCCCGCGGCAGTTCCCGGCCAAAGGTGCCGGTCAGCACCGAGCCCAGGATGGGCGATGCGATAGCGCCGCCCAGCGAGCTCGCCATCTGCTGGGTGGCGTTCACCTGCCCCATCATGCGGTACGGAAACAAGTTCTGGACGATGGTGCTCATGGCGGGCATCAGGCTTCCGATGCCAAGCCCCATCACGATCATGTCCCGCACCACATCGGACCAGCTCGAACTGATGGTGAGCCGGGTCAGGAGGTACGAGCCGGCACCCATCAGGGCCCCGCCCACCAGGACCAGTACCTTGTAGCGCCCGGTGCGGGAGATGAGCTGGCCGCCGATGATGCTGGCCACGATAAAAGAGAGCATCATCGGCGTCACAATGTAACCGCTGTTCTGTGCCGACATCCCGAGCACGCCCTGCACGTAGACCGGGAGAAACAGCATGACGCTGAACATGCCCATCGTCACCATGAGGCTCACCACCATTGACGAGGAGAACGTCCGGTTAGCAAAGATTTGCAGCGCGATGACGGGTTCTTTGGCCCGCCGTTCATTCCATGTGAAGAAGATCAGCATCAGGACGGCGACCGTGAACAGGCCAATCTCCTGCCAGGATCCCCAGGCGAACTTGGACCCTCCCCAGGTCACCCCCAGCAGCGCGGGCACGAGAAAGGCGGCCAGCGTGAGGCTGCCCACCCAGTCCACGTCATGGTGGGTTGCGGTTCGCACGGTCGGCAGCGCGTAGATAACGAGGATGAGCGCGACGATGGCCACGGGGAGGTTGATGTAAAACACCCAGCGCCAGCCGATATTGTCCGTGATCCAGCCCCCCACGGTGGGACCGATGATGGTGGCCAGGCCGAACACGCCCATGATGAGCCCCATCCACCGTCCCCGCTCACGCGGGTTGAAAATGTCACCGATAGTGGCGCGCGGCATGCTCATCATGGCTCCCGCCCCCACCCCCTGCAGGGTGCGGGCGGCAATCAGCATACCCATGGTGTGAGCGAGCCCGCTGAACGCCGACCCCACCATGAAAACCAGGAAGCCAAAGACGTAGAAGGGCTTGCGGCCGTACGTGTCGGACAGTCGGCCGTTACGGGGGGACCGTGACCGAGCTGACCAGAATGTAGCCGGTAAACACCCAGGCTTATAGATTGAATCCCTGCAAGTCGCTGATGATGACCGGCATCGCGGTCGAGACGACGGTCTGGTCGAGCGATGAGAAAAACATGGCAATCATGACGGCGACGAGCGCGATGACGCGCCGGTCCGCGGTGATCTGGTTGGTTGCCTGGACGATCCCTCGTGCCACGCCGCTCCTGCTCCTTCCCTTTGGCCGCCCGGCCAGTAGCCGTCACTCCTGCCGTCGGGGCAGGCGCAAGGGTTCTGCAGGCGCGGATGCGAACTAGGGTCTCCAAAATGCTGGCGGCCGCGCTGAGGGTGCCGGACGGCCATCTGGGTTCGCGGACCGAACATCCGATCGTATTGCGGGGGAAACTCCTGTAGTCTGCCGCTTTTCAATCAGGGGTGCCTCAATATCTTCCGGGTGCTGTTGCGGTGATCGCACTGGCTCGCGGCTTGGCCCGGGCGGTGAATCTCGAAGAGCGCGGGCGCGCCTGGCTGCTACACCCGCAAGACGGTGCCAGCACGGACCGGGCGCGGCGCCCGGCTTGCACTACGTGCACCCAATGGGCTCTGCCTCGCGTGCCCCAAGATTTTCGTGGCTCAGGGGCGAGAAAGAGCCTGCCATGCATTACGCCTGGTCGGCGTTCGGGTCATGCCCGGGCCAGACGGCGACGGCCGCCCTGAGATGAGTCGCCAGCACGGAAGCGTGTGTCTTCGAAAAACCTCTCGCACGGCCGCGTCAGCGGAACGCTTGCCGGGCTCGAGCAGCCTCTCGGCAGCATGTCGGTCCCGGGTTCGCGCTTGATAAGGAAAAGCGTTCCGCCCGATGCGTGGCGGATGACGGCACCCGCGCTGGGCATCAGCCGCGGGCCGGCCCTCGCGCCGCCAGAAGGAGGCCAGGTAGGCGGAAATAGGCATGGGGCTACTGGCCGGTCTCGGACACCCAGCCCAATGCATCCTCGACCAGCGGCGTCCCGATCTCAATCGTCTGGCTGGTGACGTATGCCGCTCCCATATGCACGTAGAAGTCCCGGGCCGGATTGTCGTGCAGGACCCAGACGGCCACGGGGACCAGCCCACGGCGGGCCAGCTCCGTGAGACTCTGACGCAGCAACGCTCGCCCATAGCCGCGTCCCTGTGCGGACGGATGCACGTAGAGCATATACACCTCGCCGCGAAAACCAGGCAGCTGGCCGCGCTCCGGACCTATCCCCAGGTACCCCGCCACGCCGGAGGCCGCATTTTCCAGCACGTAGACGGCGAGATTGCGCTCATCCTGCCTTCGGAGCGTCCGCTCCCAGCGTCTCGCCTCCGTTTCGACATCGAGCGCGTCCAGGGTGGCGTCGGGAATGATCCCACGATATTGATGCTGCCAGGTCTCCACCCGGATCCGGGCCAATGCGTCGGCGTCGCCAACCGTGGCGGGCCGGACACCGTCCATCAGGAGGCAGAGGCCGGACGCGCCCGGCGCACGATGCGCCACCAGCGCTCCCGTGTTGCCCGGAGCAGGCCATCGTAGCCTCCCCGGCCGTCCAATACGTCAAGATAGGTGGTCAAAAGGGCCGTGTCCTTCGTGAACAGACGGCCCCAGGCGCCGGGCATGGTGTAGAAGAGCCGGGCCAGGAGGCCCGCCCGCTGCAGTTCCGGCCACACCCGCTCCGACAGCGCGGCGTCGTAAGCCTCCAGGCCGCCGCCGTGCGCTGCCGCAGCGGCCGTCACGTCCGCGGCCAGAGCCCCCGACGAGAGGGCCGAGTAGATACCCTCGGCGGAAAAGGGGTCCATGAGGCCGGCCGCATCGCCCACTACCAGCGCATGTCCGCGTGCCAGGCGCGTCTTTGCCCATCGATAAGGCAGCGGATGTGCAAGCACCGGACCCGTGCGCCGGAAGCCAATCTCCCGGAAATAGCGGTCGAGCCGTTCCCGCCATGCGAAGCCGGCGGCATGAAAGCTGCCGACCCCGACGTTCAGCTGATCGCCTTTCGGGATGACCCAGCAGTATCCCCAGGGCGCGTCCGACACCATGACTTCGCAGCGGTCTCGGTACGCCTCAAGCAGCGGGGCTGGCGCCGGTTCCTCGACTTCCAGAGCGGCTCCCGGCCGGGGACGCTCGATGCCGAGGGCCTTGGCCGAGACGCCCTTGGCCCCGTCGGCGCCAATCAGGTATCGGGCCTGGTAGCGGTCCTGTTGGGTGCGAATGACAAAATGATCGGCACCGCCCTCGGTCTCCCGTTCGATCGACAGCACCCGCTCCCCATCGTGAGCGGTCGCTCCCGCCAAAGCCGCTTGCTCAAACAGGAACTGGTCAAATTCGCGCCGCACCACCGTGTGGCAATACGCCTGTTCGCGGCCCACCGTGACCGGGGGCAGGTTCCGGAAGCGGAAGGTCCACTCCCGGGGGTGACTTCTCAACAGCGGTGCATAGCCGTCCGGCAGCAACGCGAGACCGCGGTCCGTGAGGGCGCCGCCGCAGGGCTTGACCCGAGGATGCTGGACGGCCTCCAGGATCAAGACCGTCAGGCCGCGCTCGGAAAGCCGCCTGGCTGCCGTGCTGCCAGCCGGACCGCCGCCCACCACTCCGACATCCCACATAGTGCCCTCCGATCTAATCGGTCTAATCCCGCCGGCCGATGTCGGCTTCCTCCGCCAGCCTTTTCGCGATGCGCTCCCGCAGCACCATCTTCTGGACCTTGCCGCCAGGTCCGAGGGGCATCTCATCCACGAGCTCGACCCGCTCCGGCCACTTGAACCTGGCGATGCCGCGCGCTTCCAGCAGAGCCTGGAACTCGCCGACATCCGGGGTTTTGCCGGCGGCCGGCACCACGTAGGCGCAGACACGCTCCCCCAGTACCGGGTCCGGCATGCCGACCACCGCCACGTCGCGCACGCTGCCATGCTGGCTCAGCAGGTCCTCGATCTCACGCGGGAAGATGTTCTGTCCGCCGCGCAGGATCATATCCTTCTTGCGGCCGATGACGCGGAGGTAGCCTTCGCGGTCGTAAACCCCCAGATCCCCGGTCCGCTGGTACCCTTCCCAGCGGCCCCCGTATTCGGTGTCGTGGTATGTGTTGAGGCTTTCGTCGGGGTCCTGGAAGTAACCATGATGAACGTTCCAGATCAGAATTTCGCCGACCTCTCCCGGAGGCAGGCGTTCCCCCACCGCGTCCACCACCGGAACATCGAAGCCCTCAAACGGCACCCCCGCCGCCAGGAGAAGGTGCTCGCGGTCGATGCCGGCCAGGATCGGGCTCATGCAGCCGCCCACTTCCGAGGTGCCGTACACGTTGAACGGGACCACGCCCTTTTGCATCAGCCGATCGATGGCCTCGCCCGGCAAGGGCGCGCCCGAATAGCTCACCATTCTCAGACTGGATAGATCGTATTGTTCAAAGAAGGGGGAGGTGACCACCCGGGTGATGAGGGCGGGATTCCAGACCCAGATCGTGATGCGTTCAGATTCCGTCAGCCGGCACACGGTCTCCTCGTCAAACTCTGTCAGACACAGCACGCTGCCGCCCGTGTAGAGCGGGGTATGAACGCCCCACAGGCGGCCCGATCCACCGGAGAGCGGACCGAATAGGAGCCGGCGGTCGTAAACCGAATGGCCCGCCCGCTCCGCGATGCAGACGCTGTGCACCTGAAACCAGTCCAGCGTGGTGCGGCGCGACAGCTTCGGCACACCGGTCGTCCCGGCCGTGGGCAAAAGCTCATGAACATCAAGCGGCGACGGCTTCAGGTAGTCGAGGTCCGACTCCTGAAACCGGCTCCAGATCCGGCCGTCCAGCCACTGATGGAGCGCTGTCGTCCCTTCGGGGGGTTTTTGCCCCGCCTCCACCAGCACCACGATCTCCATGGCGGGGATCTCCGCCTGAAGCTCCCGGTACCAGTCCAGGAACGGACGCCCATGCCATTCGGGAATTACGAAGGCCACCCGCGGCCTGAGCTTCCGCACTGCTCCCTGGGTTTCCGACTTCCCCAGGTCCACGTTGAGTCCGGCATGCTGGGCCGACACCTTGGAGGTTGCAAGATCCAAAAACACGCTCTCCACCGCGTTTGGCAGCTGCGACACCAGGACGTCGCCGCGCAGCACACCCCGGTCCAGCATGTGGGCGATGAGGGTGTTGACCTCCTGGAGGACGTCGCGCCATGTCAACTCGCGGCGGTCGCCCAGTCCGAGCCAGGTGTCAGCCAGGGCCGGCCGGTCACCGTATACGTCCGCATTGCGCTTCAGGAGATCCCAGGCGACCCAGTCAAAGTGCCGTCCGCCGAGCTCCCGGGAGCGCTGTATCTGGTCAAAAGTAAAAAGACTGTCTGGTCCCATCGTGACGCCCCTTTCCGCTCCCCAGCAGGATTCGTCGGCTCACGGACGATCCCTGCCACTTTTAGGGATCGGGAGTGGGCGCGGCACGGCCGGAAAAGAACAGCGATCCGACCCAGCCCAGCAAGAGCCCGAAAACGACCCCATACAGCAGACTGCCGACAAACGCCTCCACGTGGGCCGACGGCGTCGTGTAGAGATGCGCATCGTGCACCATCTGTGCCCGGGTCATCTTCAGGACTGAACTCTTAAGGGTCTGGGCACGGGCCAAGAGAAAGTGAAGTTCTTCCGGATAGGTGGTGGGGTTCAAAAAGGCGCCGGCGCCGGACACCACTCCGTAGAGGAGTCCGACGCCGGCCGCCTGCCAGGAGGGGCGCAGTCCGCGCCGCCGGGCCGAGTAGCCTGTCCACAGAAGAACCACCACGGCCAGCACCTCGACCAGAGCCGAGAACCACGTGGCGCCAGGGGAGAGGGGCACGGTGGCAATCCGGACGATGAGGCCCACCACTCCCAGCACGATCCCGAGCGCATACTGTCGTCGTAATGGATACCACCAAGGTGATTGCGTTGCCACGCTCTCCGATAACTCCCATCCTCAGCCAAGCTGCGCGCGGCTGAGCGTCCATTCGGGTTCGAACCGGAACTGCCGATACAGGT
>JBMFXK010000153.1:0-6931 GCA_049964315.1 Clostridia bacterium
CGGGCCATGCCCTCCAGCCAGCTCAAAAACTGGCCGCGGTCGTCACGTCCGGGCGCTTCCTGCCGCGCCGCCTCGAAGTGGGCGAAAACCACATCCGGCGCTACGTCCACACCGGCGTCAATGGCGTTGCCGGCGGCCGCCAGCAGGAGGCGGCGGGAAAGATCGGTGAGGGCCGGCGCGTTCTCGGTCCACCACCGCTCGACCTGGGCGTTGGCGACATCCTTGGCCGCCTGGTAGAAGTCGCCGTCCTGCAGCGACTCGGCCACCGAGGCATAGAGGGCGGACAGCAGCCGTGCCGGCTCAGCCGGACCGGCGTAGGCGCCCGCCATGGCATGGAGCGCCTGCTCGTAGGCCGGTTTCCAGTCTTTGGTCCGCGCCGACAGCGTGCGGCTCAGCTGGATGGCCGCGCAGGCACCGCATTCAAGCGCCAGTTCCATGTTTCACGTCCTTAGCCGCATTGTACCGGGTCGCGGCCTGCGCTCACGGACGCGGCAGCACCAGCGGGCGCCCGGTGTCAGGATGGGGCCATACGCGCAGCGCGGTGCCGAACACCCGGCTCAAGAGCCCGTCGTCGAGAACGCTGTCCGGTGGTCCTTCCGCGGCCAGGCGGCCGCTTTCGATGAGGGCCAGCCGGGAGCAGTACTGACCGAGCAGGGAGAGGTCGTGGGCGGCCATGACAACGGTGCGGCCGCGTCCGGCCAGACGGCTCACGACCGTGAGAAACCGCTGCGACATGCCGGGATCCAGCGAGGCGGTGGGCTCGTCCAGCAGCAGCACCGGCGCCCCCTGCGCCAGCGCGGCGGCAAGCAGCACCCGCTGCTGCTCGCCGCCTGAGAGATCGCGAAACGAGCGTTGGCGCAGTTCCCAGAGCTCGGTTTCACGCAGGCTTTCTTCGACGGCGTCCCGGTGTTCGCCGGTGAGTGGCAGCAGCCGCTCCGTCCAGTGAAGGTGGGGCAGCCGTCCCAGCTCCACGATCGTGGAGACGGGCAGGTCAAACGGCACCTCCAGCCGCTGGGGCACCACAGCAATGGCCTGCGCCCGCATTCTCGGACCGATCTGGCCGAGGTCCGCGCCGTCCAGGGTGACCTCCCCGAGGGTGGGCGCGACCGTTCCCGCCAGCAGTTTCAGGAGGGTGGTCTTGCCGGCACCGTTGGGCCCAGCCAGGCCCAGCCACTCGCCGGCGTCGGCGTGCAGGGTGAACGGGCCGAGGGAGGGTCCGTGGGGATACGAGACCGCGGCGGCCCGGGCGGCAATTCTCAAAACGTCACCCCCTGGCGCTGTGTCTTCAGGAGCAGCCAGAGGAAATACGGCCCGCCGAGAAAGGCGGTCACCAGGCCCACGGGAACGCTTCCGATGTCCGGTATGGTCTGCGCCAGGGTGGCGGCCAGAATCAGGAACGCCGCTCCCCAGATAAGGCTCTGGGGCAGCAGGGTGCGGTGGTCGGGGCCGTTCCAGCGCCGGACCACGTGGGGGATCACGAGGCCGACGAACCCGATGAGGCCACCCAGGTAGACGGCCGCGCCGGTGAGGAGACTCGCTCCCGCCAGCAGCAGGAGCTGCACGCGTGCCACATCAAGTCCCAGGCTGGCGGCCTGCGCCTCTCCCAGCAGGAGCGCGTTCATGACCGGGGTGAGCGGCCAGGACAGCAGCAGGGCGGCCAGGATCAGCAGGGAGGGCCAGAGCAGGCCTGACCATCCCACCGTGTGAATCCCGCCCACTTCCCACGAGAGGACGGTCTGCAGGTTCTGGTGGTTCTGCAGGAGCAGGAACAGCGACACGGCGGACAGCATGACGCCCACCGCATAGCCGGCCAGCAGCAGCGTGAGCACCTGCGCGGTGCCGCGTGTGCGGGAGAGGAGGTAGGAGACCAGCACGGCCCCCAGCGCGCCGAGAAACGCGCCGCCGGGCGCCAGCTCACCCAGGGCCTCCTGCGTGACCACCGCGCCCAGCCCGGCCCCGGCCGAGGCACCGATGACGTAGGGATCGGCCAGCGGGTTGCGCAGCAGCGCCTGCATCATGACCCCCGCTGCGGCCAGGGAGGCTCCAATCACGCCCGCGGTCACCACTTCAGGCATGCGGATCTGCCACAGGATCAGGGACGGCAGGCTGGATGTGGGGTGCACGAGCACCGACAGGATCGTGGCGAGCGGGATGGGGGTAGGGCCGTGTGCGAGCCCCAGCAGGGTGCTTCCCACCAAGACCATCGGGCCTAGCCCCCACAGCGAACGCGTCAGGGCACGCGCACCGGCCCGGGTTTGCCCCGATCGGCGGGAACGAGCGATCTCCTCTGCCTTCGCCACCGGAAAGCCTCCCCGACGCGGTCGGGTCGTTGAGGCTCCTGAGCAGAAGTCAGGCGCACCCCAGCCACCCGCAGGGTTCGCCCTTCTCGCCGGGTAGGTCTCCTGGCTCCCGGATCATGGTCTTGTCGAAAGCCTTCCCGTCTGCCGGTGGCTTTCAGACTCCCCGGATACAGTGGCGGGTGCCGCTCAGGTTTGCCTGATTCCCTGTTATGCACCCGGTGATATGGCGTTTCGAGTGTACTCTTCCCCGTACGGACCGCCAAGGGACCGCACCACGCACGCCGAGTGCGACCGGAGAGCATCTGGGGGGTGAATTCCCCCTCACGGTCAGAAGGCGTATGGTGAAACGGATGGAACCGGGAGGTGGCGCATGGCCGGAATCGGTGCCGAGACTGAGTTCCGCAGCGCACTGCGGGAGCACGGACTGCGTGTCACCCCCAATCGTCTCAGCGTGTTTCGGGTCCTGGCGCGTCACAGCGAGGCGCTCACGGCCCCGCAGCTGGTCGCGCTCTTGGCCGGAGAAGGCATGAACCCGGCGACGGTGTACCGGATGATGCAGCAGTTGACCCAGGCCGGCATCGTGCATCCCGTCATGGTAGGCCACGAACATATCGGCTACGAGCTGGTAAGCCCCTATCGCGCCCATCACGACCATTTCGTGTGCGACCGCTGCGCAAGAACATTCGATCTGGCCGAGTGCGGCCTGGAAGAGGCCGTGGTGCGGCTGGCCGAGCGCAACGGCTTTCAGGTCTCTTCCCACCATGCGGAGCTGCACGGCCTGTGCCCGGACTGCCAGAAGCCGCAGGCGGAAGCGCGGTCTTAGAGCCGCACCCGGGGCAGCACCATGAGCCAGCCCATCTCCGTCGCGCGCAGCAGGATCTGGCCCGCATTGGGCACGAAGAGGCGGCGAGCCTGGGGTCCGTACCCTCCCGTCACCGCCAGCACCGCGCCCTTGACGCAGTCGGCGTGGGTGGCGGCCACGTAAAGACCCTGGCGTCCACGAAGCCGGTCAAGTCCCTGCAGGACGCGCTGTCCGGCCTGGGAGATGCGCTCTCCGCGCGGGGGCGGGTTCTTCTCCGGGTCGCGCCGCCATGCGCGCCAGGCTGTGGGGTCGTTCTGGGCGACCTCTTTCAGTGCCTGTCCGTCCCAGGAGCCCATGTCCAGTTCGGCCAGTTCCGGGACGATCTCGACGCTCAGATGGCGGGCCTCGGCCAGCGGGGTGACGGTGTCGATGGCGCGGCGCAGGGGACTCGAGACCACGCCGGCCACGTTCACGCCGGCCAATTCGAAAACCAGCTGGCGCGCCTGCTCCGCGCCGCGCTCGGTCAGGCCCGGATCCCACGACCGGAAGGCAAACCGTCCGATGGCGTTGGCCTCACTCTCGCCATGGCGCACCATAAGGACGGTCAACGGTGCTTGGGCCGCCACACGGAGCCTCCTTAAGGACGGACGCAGATGGACCTGAGGTGAGGTCGTGAATCCACTCTATCATCCGCGACAACGTCGGGCATCCGGAAACTCCAGGGCGCCGACGCCCCGGGACCGAGATGACCGCGGCGGGGCGAATATGCCACACTGCTCGAAGGACTCGAGGGAGGCATGGCCGTGAGCCTTGTGCATGCGTAGAGGGCGCGTCGGGATTCTGGTCAATCCCATGGCGGGGCGGGACATCCGGCGGCTGGTGGCCCTGGCCGACACGACCTCCGGGCCGGCCAAGATTCTGTCCGTTCGGCGTCTCATTCACGGGATCCGGTTCGACGGTGCCATCGACATCTACCTGATGGAGGACCCTGAAGGGCTGACGTCCGAAGTGGCGCGCCACGAGCGGGGCGTCCGCGTCCTCCGCGATTCGAGCCGGCTGCGCGGCGCGGATCTGACCCGGCATTGGGTGGACCGCCTGATCGCCCGCGGCATCGACGTCCTCATCGCGATTGGCGGAGACGGCACCCAGCGGGCGGTCGCCCTCTCCGACCTGCCGGTCCCGCTGCTGCCCGTCGCCGGGGGCACCAACAACGTCGTCTGCTGGGCCGGGGATCAGACGCTGGCCGGGATGGCGGCGGCCACCGTCGCCCGCGGGGCGGGCGCACCGCCATTGGTGCGCACCGCCAAACGCTTCTGCATCTCCCACGGGGACGTGACCGACCTGGCCCTCGTGGATGTAGCCCAGATCGCGACGCCGTTTACGGGAGCCCTGGCCGTTTATGATGCGCATCTCGTCCGCCGGCTGCTGCTCAACGTGGGCGATCCGGGACGGCCCGGCCTCTCGAGTGTCGGCGGATTTCGCGATCCCCTCAGCATGGACGACGACTGGGCGCTGGCGCTCCGCCTCGGGCAGCGCCGCGGCGACAGGGTGCCGGTGGTACTGGCGCCTGGCCTGGTTGGGAGCTTCCGGGTCGCGGAGCAGCAGCGCGTGCCGCTCGGTGCCACCGTCGGCTGGCAGCTTCCCGAGCCCAGCACCATCGCGGTGGACGGGGAGCGCACCATCACGCTGAAGGCCGGCGAACCCGTGTCCCTGAGGGCCGAACGCAGCGGCCCCCGCCTCATCCACCCCGACGCGCTGACGCTTCCGCCTCGCTGAAGGCCCGGAGCACCGCCTCCGGGTCCTCCAGGCCCGGCAGCACGATGGGGCCGTGGGCGCTCAGCTGGTCGACCGAGAAGCGGCCGCTGGCCACCAGCACCGCCGGCATCTTGAGGGCCTGTGCCGCGGCGGCATCGCGGGGCGTGTCGCCGATGATGACGGGCACCAGGCTCCGTCCGAAGAGCCGCCGCCCCACCTGCACGGCGTCCCGGATGAGGGGAGCGCGGCTTCGGTGGCGGTCTCCGAATCCCCCACCCTGAAAGTGCTGCCACAGACCCGCGTGCTCCATCTTGAGGCGTGCGCCCACTTCCAGGTTGCCGGTGCCGAGCACCCGTGCCGGACCCAGTAGAGACAGGGCCTGCACGACCCCGGGCAGGGCAAATGACCCGCTGGCCGAGAGCTCCGCGTCGAGAAACGTCTCGTAGGCGTCTCGCACCGCCTGCCAGTGGCGCTGACTGGCCCCGCTCTGCCGGAGCGCCAGTTCCAGGAGCAGGCGATCACTCTGGCCCGCTACATCGAGGTTGGCCAGCGACGCGGGACGGCCGGTGACGGCCGTGATGGCGCGCGCCAGCGCCCGGTGCCCGGATCCTTTCGCATCGAGCAGCGTTCCATCCACATCCCAGATAACCAGCAAATCTTCCAATGCCACGGTCTACACTCTCTCTTCCGCCGCTATCTATGGACCGGGGGGACAAGATTGTTGATGCCCGAGATGTCGCCTGAGGTCAAGGCCGCCGTGCAGCGTCTTCGCGTCATCCGGCGGGAATTGAAGGCGCTCGAGACGGAGGAGGCGTTGTTGCGGGACCTGATCCTGGGCAGCATCGGGCACTGGCCGGCCGATCTCTTTCCGGTGCGGGTCGGAGAGGTGGAAGTGGCCCTGCAGGCCCGGCCGGGGCACGTGGATGCGGCCGCCGCGCTCAAGATCCTGGAGGAAGCGGGGCGCCTGCAGGCGGTGCCCACCCGGCTGGTTCTAAACGCCGAGGCGGCCGGACACTTTGACGCACAGGTGCAGGGGCTCGGACTCCCGGCGACGAAGCTGCGCCGGCTTCGGGCCCTGTACCAGGAGGTGGTGCGGGAGGAGCCCGACCCGACGCCGGCCTTTCTGGCCGACGAGGCCAGCGCGGGCCGCCTGCGGCCTGAGCAGTACCGCGCGTGCTTTCAGAAGAGCCGCCCTCAGATTCCTGTCCTGATGGTGCGGTAGCGGTGCCATAAGCCTATGCACCGGTCTCCCCCAAGATCTTCGGTCGCAGGGCTAAGGCCTGGGACGATTGGACCGGCCGCTACCATAATGGGACGAGGGGGGAGAGCGGTGAGCGACGACTTGATCAGGTGGCGACGGGACCTGCACCAGATTCCCGAGCTCGGGTTTGAGGAGCAGGAGACATCCCGTTACCTCCGGGATGCGCTGGAGACGATGGGGCTCGATGTGGAAGTCCATGCCCGCACCGGGCTCGTGGCCGAGATCGCGGGCAGGGGGAGCGGACCCCGTCTGGCCCTTCGTGCCGACATGGATGGCCTCCCGCTGCAGGAGGAATCGGGCGAGTCGTTCGCCTCCCGTCATGAAGGGCGCATGCACGCCTGCGGCCATGACATTCATATGGCGGTGCTGCTGGGAACGGCGGCGCGCCTGCTGAAGGAGCGCGACTTTCCGGGCACAGTCCGGCTCCTCTTCCAGCCATCCGAGGAGCGGCGGGAGAGTGGAGCGCGTGCCTTTATCGACGAGGGCCTGTTGAAAGACATCGATGGCATCATCGGACTTCATGTGTGGTCACCGCTGCCGGTGGGGACAGTCGGTATGCGGCCCGGCCCCATGATGGCGGCGGCCGACGGCTTCACCATCACCGTCCGCGGCCGCGGGGGCCACGGCTCGGAGCCGGAAACGGCCAAGGACGCCGTCCTCATCGGGAGCCAGATCGTGGTGAATCTCCAGCAGGTGGTGAGCCGGCGCGTCACGCCGCTCGAGCCCTGCGTGGTGTCCGTCGGCACCTTCCAGGCTGGGACCGCCTCCAACATCATCGCGGAATCGGCCCGCATCAGCGGCACGGTCCGCACC
>JBMFXK010000154.1:0-6930 GCA_049964315.1 Clostridia bacterium
CATACGGCGGCGAGAGATAGAAGGTGTCGTGCATCTCGCGCGCGGGATGCTCGGCGGGCATGTTGAGGGCCTCGAAGTTGTACCATTCACTCTCAATGTGCGGCCCTTCGAAGAGCGAGAAGCCCAGCCGGACCATCGCATCCTCGAGACGCCGGCGCGTTCGCGTCACGGGGTGCAGGCGGCCGACGGGGGGCACCCGTGCGGGAAGGGTGAGATCAAGCCGCTCGCGTTGCAGCCGCGCGTCGAGCTCCTTGCGGGACAGCTCCGCCATGCGCTCTTGCAGCCCTTGCTCGAGCAGCGACCGGAGGCGGTTCAGGCGCTGGCCTGCCCCACGCCGCTCATCCGCGGGCAGCGATCCAAGTGCGCGGAGCGCCTCGGTTACACGGCCCCGGCGGCCCAGCCACTCCACCCGAATGCGTTCCAGCTCCTCCACGGTGGACACAGCCGGGATCTCGTCCAGCACCGCCTCTTCCTCCTGGGTGAGCCCTTCCATCTGTCGTCCCTCCGTACACTGGTGACAGCGGTTTCCGCGGCCAGAACATAAAAAACGCCGCCCACAGGGCGACGCGCGCGGTACCAGCCTGGTTTATCCTCAAAGCGCGATATCGGGCGCTGACCGTCACTCCCTACTGCGTGTGTTCAGGAGGCCCCTCACGAGGGAACTTCACCTGGGTTCCGTCCGGCTTCTTCCAATCGCGGAAGCCGTTCCTGTCGACACCGCCCGGGTTACTTTCCTCGGTCTTCGGGTTTCGGACCTATGATAGATTTCTGTGCACGGTATCACGGGCCGGGATCCGTGTAAAGCGCGTATGCGCCTCCGCCATCAGGATTCCGGCGGCGACCGCGACGTTCAGGGACTCGGCGCCCGAGTCCATGGGGATGCGCACCAACGAGGGACCCATGTCTCGAATGGCCGCGCCGATGCCCGCCCCCTCATTTCCCACCACCAGGGCAGACGTCGGCGGCCAGGCCCAGCTGCGGTAGTCCATCCCCTCATGAGGGTCCGCGGCCACCAGCGAGAGAGCTGGATCCAGATCGAATCCGTCTTCCAGCAGTGTGAGGCCGCAGTGAAAGATGGCGCCTGCCGACGCGCGGATGACCTTGGGGTTGAACGGGTCCACCGTCCCCGGCGTCATGGCGACCCGGAATCCGAATGCGGCCGCGCTCCGGATCATGGCGCCGACGTTTCCCGGATCCTGGACTGCGTTAAGAACCAGGACCGGCGCCTCGTCGAGATGCGACACCACCCTGACGTCGACTTCCGCCACCGACACGATGCCCTGATGCCGCTCCAGCTCGGAGAGCGAATCCAAAAGGCGGTCGGTCACGTACACCGTCCGAATCATCCCGCCGGTCAGCTTATCAAGCAGCGCCTCACCCTCCGGGCGTCGCAGCAGGCGGTTGGAGTACAGCACGCACCGGATCTTGCTGCCGGTCCGGACGGCCTCGTCGACCAGGTGCGGGCCCTCCAGCACGGTCTGCCGGGCACGCTCGCGCGCCGCCCGGCTCCGTATCAGGTGAGCCGCCGCGCGGACGATCTTGTTGGTGGGATCGTCGAGCGGCCGCAGCACCATTAGAGCTGAGTCCTGGCGACGCTGACCAGCTGGCGGAAGCGCTCACTGTCACGCACGGCCAGATCGGCCAGCATCTTGCGGTTCAGCTCCACGCCCGCTTTCTTCAGCCCATGAATCAGGCTGGAATACGACATGCCCTCACTGCGGGCCGCCGCGTTTATGCGGACGATCCACAGCCGACGGAAGTCGCCCTTGCGCTTTTTGCGGTGCTGGTACGAGTACCACAGCGCATGCAGGACCGCTTCGTTGGCGGGCCGGAACAGGCGGTGCCGCGAGCCGCGGTAACCGCGGGCCATCTTCAGAATCTTCTTATGGCGCCGCCGCGTAACGACGCCGGTCTTTACTCGAGCCATGAGGACCTCCTACTGAAAGTGGATCGAAAAGTTTCTGGCCGTCTGTCCGCCCTAATCGTACGGCAGCAGCGGCTGGCTGCGCGCATGGTCGCCGGGGGCCAGCTGGCCGGCCCGCTTGATGCGCCGGCGCCAGGAACCACCCTTTCCGATCATGTTGTGGCGCCGTCCCGATTTCTGGTGCATCAGCTTGCCGCCCGCACTGTAATGCAGGCGCTTTTTGGCTCCCCGATGGGACTTCATCTTCGGCATCCCTCAAGCTCCCTTCTTCGGGGCCAGAATCATGATCATGGCGCGCCCCTCGACACGTGCCGGCCGCTCGATCTGGGCAATCGTCCCAATCTCCTGGGCCATCTTGTCCATCAGACCGCGCGCGAGGTCGGCGTGTACGATTTCGCGGCCCCGAAACTGGATGGTCACTTTAACTTTGTCGCCTTCGGCCAGAAACCGGGAGGCGTTCTTGCGCTTCACGTCGTAGTCGTGGTCATCGATGGTGGCACGCATCTTGATTTCCTTGACGGCGACCACGTGCTGCTTCTTGCGCGACTCACGTTCACGCTTTTGCTGTTCATACTTGAAGCGTCCATAGTCCATAAGGCGGCAGACTGGAGGTTTCGAGACCGCCGACACCTCAACCAGATCGAGGCGCCGCTCGCCGGCAATCCTGAGCGCGTCCCGGATGGGCACGATTCCCATCTGTTCGCCGTCTTCCCCCACCAGGCGCACTTCGCGCACCCGGATTTCGTCATTGATCCTGAGATCCTTGATGGCAACCCCTCCCGGTTGACGGATTTCGCTCGCGCACGAAAAAAGGACGGGAGCCCCGCCCTCCAAGACGTTCTACGTCTTCCCGATGGACCTAACCGAGGATTCCCGGCAGGTGAGAAGCGGGCGCTTCTACTTGTTACGTCACGGGTATGCTAACACGGGCCGAGATGCGGGTCAATCAACAAGTCTGCGCCTCCAGCCGACCAGCATTAGTTCGGTGCGGCTACCTCTCTGGAGCGCAAATGGATTGGGCTGCAAGTGATTTTTTGTCGGGGAACCTCCTTGCGCGTCGTGTTTTTGCCACCGGTGTCCTATCATGTCAGCATGGTTGTTCTGGAGTGACCGATTTGACGGACAAGCGCCTGCTGTGGGAGCGCATCTTAGCCCTCCGCAGTGACCTTTACAAGGCTGCCGTCCACAACAGCTCGCTCACGTCGGAGCAGGTCCTGATGATGTCGGCAGAGCTTGACCAGCTGATTCTCGCCTATATGGCATCGGGTCCACAGGCGCAGGGGGCCAGCACCTAAAGGGCTGGCCCCCTGCCCCGTTTCTTTCAGGCGTCGATGGGCCGGCGGTTTAGCGACCGCAGCTGTTCCCGCACCTCGACCCAGGGTTTGGCCCCCTCATCTCCCTGCTGTCGAGTCCTCAGGCCGACCTGACCCGCCTCGGCCTCCCTCGCTCCGGCGACCAGCATGACCGGCACTTTGTCGGTTTGCGCCGCCCGGATCTTGAAGCCGAGCTTCTCGCGGCGGCCATCCACGCTCACGCGGACGCCGTCCGTCCGCAGATCGGCCGCGATTCGCTCCGCCCACCCCTGCTGCCCTTCCGTGATGGGCAGCACACGCACCTGTTCCGGCGCCAGCCAGAACGGGAACGCGCCCGCATAATGCTCGATCAAGATGCCGAGGAACCGTTCGAGCGAGCCGAAAATGGCGCGGTGAATCATAACCGGCCGCCGGGGCTTTCCCTCCTGGTCCACGTAGTGAAGGTCGAACTGCTCCGGCAGCTGATAGTCGAGCTGCACCGTGGACAGCTGCCAGCGCCGGCCCAGGGCGTCGATGGCGTAGAAGTCAAGCTTCGGCCCGTAAAATGCGCCGTCACCCGGATTGATGCGATAGGCGCGTCCTGCCCGCTGGAGCGCTGCTTCCAGCTCGGCCTCGGCATGCTCCCAGGTCTCAACAGTCCCCAGGTATTGCTCCGGCCGGGTCGAGAACTCGATCTCCATCTGCCCGAGGTCAAAGGAGCGCGCGACCGTGTCCACCAGCCGGACGCACTCGAAGATCTGCTCCTCGATCTGATCCGGACGGACGTATAGATGCGCGTCGTCCTGGTGGAAGCCCCGCACCCGCAGGAGCCCGTTCAACGTACCGCTGCGTTCGAATCGAGACAGCGGGCTGTAGTCCGCCCACTTGATGGGAAGGTCCCGATACGAGCGGGTCTCGCTCTTGAACAGCAGGCAGTGTCCGGGACAGTTCATCGGTTTGACGCCCAGTTCCTCGCTGTCGCGGGCGATGATGAACATGTTGTCGTGGAAGTTCTGCCAGTGCCCGGACTGTTTCCACAGCTCGGAGCGATAAATCCACGGCGTCATGACCTCTTCGTACCCGAACGGCTCCTGCAGGTCGCGCGAGAACTGCTCCAGCGCGCGGTAGAGCCGCACACCCTTCGGCAGCCAGAAGGCAAAGCCCGGCGCCTCTTCCCGGAACTGCACCAGGTCGAGTTCGCGCCCGAGACGCCGATGGTCGCGCAGGCGCGCTTCCTCGACCCGGGCCAGGTGCTGCTCGAGGTCTTCCTGCGAGGGAAATGATGTCCCGTACACACGGGTCATCATCGGATTGGCCTCGTCTCCGCGCCAGTACGCCCCCGACACGTTCGTCAGCCGGATCGCCCCGATGAAGCCGGTGCTGGGCACGTGCGGTCCCGAACAGAGGTCGACGAACTCACCCTGGCGATAGATCGAGATGACCGCATCATCCGGGAGCCGTTCCACGATCTCGAGCTTGAACGTCTCCTGACGCTCGGCAAACAGGCGTCGCGCCTCGTCACGCGAGATCTCGCTGCGCTCGATGGGCAGGTTCTCGGCCACGATCTGGGCCATTGTCTCCTCGATGCGGGGCAGATCCTGAGCCGTGATGGGGACCGGCGGCTCTACGTCATAGTAGTAGCCGTCCTCCAGAGCCGGACCTGTGCCGAGCTTGGTCTGCGGCCAGAGTCTCTTGATGGCCTGAGCCAGGAGGTGTGCGCTCGAATGCCGGAATACCCGGCGACCGGGGTCATCCTGAAACGAGAGCCACACCACCTGCCCATCCCGATCGACCGGCCTCGCCAGGTCGACCGGCCGACCGTCCAACAATGCAGCCAGAACCGGTGCGTCGTCCGGCGCAAGGTCCTGGAGACGGGTGCCGCCCGTCACCACTTCCTTGCGTCCGTCAATCACCAGGGTCACGTCGTTTGCACCCATCAGAGACCTTGCCTCCTTTGCCGCCGTATTCCGGCCATAAAAAAACCCCGTCCCCTCGGGACGGGCGTTGCTGCCCGCGGTTCCACCCCGGTTTGGGCGCTCTGGCCCACACTCACTGCGTCGATAACGGGACGACCCGTCCGCCTTATCCGAAGCTTCGGCGGCTGCTCCCAGGTGGTCGGCGTCGTCCGTACGCGATCCCGCTTGCAGCCGGTGACGGGATCTCTCTAGTCGTCGTTGACGAACACGCATCCTGTTCTTCGCACGTTGATTGTACGGAACCGCCAAACGGCCGTCAACCAGGCGGACGGAGCTCTCCCCGCCGGCAGCGCTCGCATCCCGTACAGCGGACCGCCGCCCGCCCGAACACCCCTTCGACGATGCGCGCCTCGGCGCCGCCCACCCCCTGGTGGAGGGTCAGGTGATGCGGGGCCAGCGACACCAGAGCCGCTACCAGTTCCTCGCCGCCGCGGGTGTCGCCGCCCATCTCCTCGTGCACCTCGACCCGCTCCAGCGGATGCCCGGACTCGTCCTCCACCCGACGAACCCCGGGCTCGGCCAGGACGTGAATGCTGTCCGGACCGGGCGGCTCCAGCTCGCGGTAGGCCTTCAGCACCCGGATGAATTCCTGCTCTTCGCGCGCGAGAATCCAGAGGTCCGCGGCATCATCTACGGCCGCCTCGAGCTCGTCGCGCCACTCCGGCAGCCGGAAGCGAATGGTGCCTTCCACCAGCACGGATGCGCAATCCAGCAGGAGTTGCGAGAGGCGGCCGGCCACTTCCGCATGCCGTCGCGAGTCGGCCTCAGGCCCGAACGCGCGGTAGCGCTCCAGTGCGTGCACCGTGACCGCCCCCCGATCGGCCACGTCGAAGCCTGGATAGCGGCGGCGGACGATGGCGGCAATCTCGCTGCCCGTGCAGTCCTTCAGGATATAGTCGGCCAGCGGCATGGCCAGAGCCCTTGCCTCAGCGGCCCGACGCGGCTCGTCGAGCGGGTGCAGGAACACACGCACCGGACCCTCCTGCCGCCCCGTCCATTCACCCGGAACTGCCCGCGCCAGCCGTTCGCCGAGCCGGGGTCCATCCGGTGCCAAGGTCCCAATCGCCCACTCCGTGCCGCTCGCCTCCCGCTGGAAGAGATTGCGGACTAGTGTATGGGCAAGCTGGCTCAGCTATTCATTTGCATCCTGATTGCAATCCGAGGCCAAACAAGCGCGCGCCCTCCACGCGCGCTTCAAGATATGGCGGGGCTGCAATCGGGTGCCTCCCGGATGAGTGCGAGGCTGCATGGCCGAAGCTCTGGCGGAAGCCGTCGCCTATCGTTTTGGTCATGGACGTTAACCGTATTGCGGCCTTCATTTCGGCCGGCCACGCCAGATCGCGGGCCGTGTCGACCGTGCGGACTCCCCGCGTGCGGCGTCACGGGGAACAAAGACACCTCTCGCGGGCAACACGAGGCGCCAAAGGTGTCTCGCCGTGGACGGTCGGGCACGAAAAAGACGGTGTGCACCCCTCGTACACAGAGCGTGCACACAAACGTTCACATCTTGCGGTGTAGGGTTGTAGGAGCTTGCTTGTGGTCAGGGTCCGCAACCCCTTGCGGGGCTTAAAAAATATGGTGGGCGGTAGAGGACTCGAACCTCTGAACCTCTCGCATGTCAAGCGAGCGCTCTAACCAACTGAGCTAACCGCCCGGATTGCAGCCGATTGGAGGCGACGCCCGGATTCGAACCGGGGAATAGGGGTTTTGCAGACCCCTGCCTTACCACTTGGCTACG
>JBMFXK010000155.1:0-6843 GCA_049964315.1 Clostridia bacterium
CGCTGATGCTGCTGACCGCTGCCCTGGGGGTCATGGTGCTGAACCGGCCGGAGCGTCCCGAGGCAACGTTGAAGGAGGGATCTTGATGCCGACCGCCTGGGTGGTGGCGCTGGCCGCTGCCGTATTCGCGGTGGGGGCGGCCGGGGTCATGGTGCGCAAGAACCCGCTCATCATGTTCATGTCGGCGGAGATGATGTGGAACGCCGCGGCCCTGGCCTTCGTGGCCTACGCGCATCAGTTCCAGCAGATGACCGGCCAGGTGATGGCGTTTGTCATCGTGGCCACGGCGGCCGCCGAGGTGGGCATCGGCCTGGCCCTGATTGTCTGGATCTACCACCGCCGCCCACATCTCGATGTCGACGAGATATCCGAGATGAAGGGTTAGCGTTGGGAGGAGAATCATGACCACTCTGACCGAAATCATCGGACTGCCGCTTTTGGGTGCCGCGACCCTGATGGTGTTCAAGAGCATCCTGCCGCGGCGTATGGCCGGCATCTGGGGAAGCCTCCTCATTGCAGTCGCCTTTGCCCTCTCGGTGGCGGCGGTGGTGCACCTGAGCACCCTTCCGGCCGGGCACCGGGTGGTGACCGGCACGCTCTTTACCTGGACCACCGGGTTCGGCCCCTCGATCGACTGGCGCTTTTACCTTGACCCGCTGTCTGCCGTCTGGATCCTGATCGTCACCGGGGTTGGATTCCTGATTCACGTCTACTCCAACGGCTATATGGCGGACGATCCCGACATCGGCCGGTACTTTGGCGAACTCAATCTGTTCATCTTTTCGATGCTCCTCCTGGTGCTGGCGGGCAACCTGGTCATCCTGCTGCTGGGCTGGGCGCTGGTGGGCCTGTCCTCCTACCTCCTGATCGGGTTCTGGTACGAGCGAGCCAGCGCGGTGCGGGCGGCCAAGAAGGCGCTCGTGGTGAACACGCTGGGCGACGTCGGGATGTTGATCGGTATCGTGCTTCTGTACCAGCACTTCGGGACCGTCTCCTACCCGGGTCTGTTTGGCGCGCTGCAGCACGCCACGCCGGGATCGGCGTTCTTCACCTGGACGGCCATCCTGCTGTACATCGGCGCCATGGCCAAATCTGCGCAGTTCCCGCTTCACATCTGGCTCGCCGACGCGATGGAGGGCCCCACCCCGGTGTCAGCCCTCATTCACGCGGCCACCATGGTCACCGCCGGCGTGTATTTCATGGCGCGGCTGTATCCACTCCTGCACCTGGCCCCCGGCGTCGCGCAGGGCATCGGCGCCATCGGGGCGTTCACGGCGCTGTTTGCCGCCACCGCGGCCGTCTTCCAGCGTGACATCAAGCGGGCGCTCGCGTATTCCACGGTGAGCCAGCTGGGGTACATGTTCCTGGCCATCGGGGTGGGAGCGTATGCGGCAGGCGTCTTTCATTTCGTCACTCACGGTTTCTTCAAGGCGCTGTTGTTCCTGGCGGCCGGCAGCGTGATTCATGCGCTGTCTGGCGAGCAGGACATGCAGAGGATGGGCGGCCTATTTCGCAAGATGCCCATCACGGCTATCTCGTTCCTGGTGGCGACCCTGACCATCTCCGGAATTCCCGGATTCTCCGGGTACTTTTCCAAGGAGGCGATCCTCGGTCAGGCGCTCCAGAGTGGGCACTTCTGGTTATGGGCGGTGGGTGCCTTCACGGCCGGTCTCACGGCGTTCTACATGTTTCGTGTGTTCTTCCTGACGTTCCTGGGCGCGCCCCGTGACCAGGCGCTGTTTGACCATGCGCATGAGGCGCCCTGGGTGATGACGGTGCCGGTTGTGGTCTTGGCCCTGCTGTCCATCTTCGGCGACGTGTTGGGCGGCTGGCTCAACTGGTGGCTGGGGCCTACCTTCCACACCTATCTGGGAGGCGCGTCGTATGCGATCCGGAGCGGCCCGCTCTGGGGGACCGCGGTGGCGGTGCTGCTGGCGCTCATCGGGATTGGCGTGGCCGGGCTCATCTACGTCGTGCGCAAACAGGGCGCGCATGCCGGCAACGAGCGGGGACTGGGAGCGCTGGGTGCTCGGGCCTGGGGATCCGACACGGTGTGGAGCTGGGCTACGGTGGTGCCGTTTAAGATGCTGGGCGATGGCGTACGGCGCGTGAACACCGGCTTCGTGACCGTACTGGATGCGGTGGCTGGCGAGGTGGCGGCGTTCGCTGACGACCTTCGTCCCATTGAAACGGGTCAGGTCCGGCGTTACGTGCTGTCGATGATGGTGGGTATGGTCGTAGTGCTGGCGTACTTCCTGGTTCGCTTCTAGTTCAGGGGGTTCGGCGGAGCCCGGGGGTCGGGCTCAGGAGGAGGCCATCGGATGCAGGTGTTCTGGCTGGTGCTGGTGCCGTGGGCGGGGCTTTTGGGCTTCGTGTTCCCCCGCACCTGGACGAAAGCCATCGCCCTTATTGTGAGTTTGTTTGACCTGCTGCTTTTCACCACGCTCATCGGCCATTTTGGCACCGGCGTCAACTGGAACTGGATTCCCGATCTGGGGGTCCACTTCCATCTGGCAACCGACGGGCTGGCGCTGTTCCTGGTGGGCCTGACCACCGTGCTGGTGCCGGTGGTGGTGCTGGTGTCTCCGCGGGTCGAGCGGCCGGCCTACTATTTCTGGATTCTGGTGAGCGAGTCGGCCGCGCTGGGCGTGTTCCTGGCCCAGGACCTGGTCACGTTCTACGTGTTCTGGGAAGTGGTGCTCATCCCGATCTTCTTTCTGCTCTCGGGCTGGGCCGGCGATCGCGGCCGGGCTACCGCCATGCGCTGGCTCATCATGAATCTGTTCGGCTCGTTCTTCATGCTGATCGGCGTGGTGGCCGTGGGCATGGTGCATCAGACCGAGACCGGGCACCTCACGTTCCAGCTCGCGAGCCTGGCCGACACGGCGTTTCACGGCGCCGCCGGCCCGGCCATCTTCTTGGCCTTCCTGGTGTCGTTCATGATCAAGGCCCCGCTGTGGCCGCTGCACGGTTGGATGCCATCCGCGTACGGCGACTCGCCGCCGCCCATCACGGCGCTCTTGTCAGGCGTTCTCTCCAAGCTCGGCGTGTTCGGCATGCTCCGGGTGCTGGTACCGCTGTTCTACCCCCAGATGCGGGCGTGGGAACCGTGGCTCATGGCCCTGGCGGCAGTGGGGCTGGTGTACGGGGCTGTCATCGCCCTGCGTGGGCGCGACGTGAAGATGACCGCGGCCTACGCCTCGCTGTCGCACATGGCCATGATCTCGCTCGGCATCTTTTCACTGACGGCCGCCGGAGCGGTGGGCGCGACTTTCTACATGGTCGCACACGGCCTCATGGCGGGCGGCCTGTTCGTTATCCTGGGCTGGCTCGAGCGCGGAACGGGCACGCGCGAGCTGTCCGCACTTTCGGGGTTGAATCGCCGCCTGCCGCGCCTGTCGGCCTGGTTCCAGCTGTTTGCGCTGGCGACCCTGGGCCTTCCCGGGTTGGCCGGGTTTGCCGGCGAGTACATGATATTCCAGGGCCTGGTGCGGGCAAACGTGACCGTGGCCGCGGTGGCTGGGGTGGTCCTGGTGCTGGCCAGCTGGTACATGATCCGGCTGTTCCAGGGCGCCATGCAGTCGCAGCCCCGGGAAGACGTCACAGCCCGTGACCTGAACTGGGGCCAGGTGGGCCTGATTGGCGCGCTGGGTGCGCTGGTGGTGCTATTGGGCATCTGGCCCGCTGCCATCACCGGGCACGTGGGAACCCTGCGCCCAGCGCCCTACCACGTGGTGGCACTTGGTCCTAAGGGAGGCAGCGCGCGATGATGATCCCGACGCTGGAACCGGAATTCCTCATGGGGATAGGCGTGCTGGTGACCTTAGTGCTGGCCATGATCGTGCGGCGGCGCTCGAACGTGGCTTACTGGAGCGGGCTCGTCTTCGCGGTGGCGGCCGGAGTGCGGTCGTTTACCCTGCATCCGGTGACGCACCTTGCCGGCGGCATGATGGTGGTGGACAGCTACGGGCTGGTGGTCAACGTCATGGTGATCGCCGCGGTGGTAGCCGGCCTCCTGCTTTCCTTCGACACGGAGCGCTACACGGTCGAGTTTCCGGCCCTCATCCTGCTGGCCGGACTCGGCGGCATGATCATGGGGCTCGCCGCCAACTTCATCCTCCTCTTCCTGGGACTCGAGCTGCTGTCGCTTCCCCTGTACATCCTGGCCGCAAGCCGCCGCGACAGTCTGTCCGGCGAGGCGGGGCTCAAGTACCTGCTGACCGGCGCCTTCTCCTCCGGCGTGCTGCTGTTTGGGATGGCGCTTTTGTACGGCGCCACCGGCACCGTCACGTTCATCAACTACACGACGCTGCATCTGATTCCGGTGCTGATGGGCTCAGGGCTGGCGCTGGTGGTCGTCGGGCTCTCGTACAAACTTGCCATCGTGCCGTTTCACATGTGGGTGCCGGACGTTTATGAAGGATCACCCACGCCCGTCACGACGTTTATGGCATTCGGCACCAAGGTGGCGGCTGCGGCCGCCCTGCTGCGTGTGCTGGCGTTCGGTTTTTCACTCACGTCCGGCGTGTGGGGCCTGGCGCTCGGATATTTCGCGGTGCTCACGATGCTGGCCGGGAACCTGCTGGCCCTGCCGCAGCGGGATCTGAAGCGCCTTCTGGCCTGGTCGGGGGTTGGCAACGCGGGCTACGTGCTGGTCGGCATCGCATCGCATACGGTCTCCGGGGCGCAGGCCGCGCTGTTCTACCTCCTTCCCTACGGGATGGCCATTGTTCTGGCCTTCGGGGTCATCCGCGTGCTGGAGGGCAGCCGGGAGGGGGCGCAGCTTGACGACCTGACCGGGCTCGTACACCGGGATCCGTGGCTTGCGGCCGCGTTTTCCGTGGCTCTTCTCTCGCTGGCCGGCATTCCGCTCACGGCGGGGTTCTTCGGGAAGTTCTACCTCATCAAGGGTGCCCTGCAGGGCGACCAGTGGGGCATGGCGATCGGCCTCGTGGTGGCCACGCTGGTCAGCCTGGCCGTGTACTTCCGCCCGATCCAGTACATGTTCCGGCCGGGTGAAGGCCGCTCGGCTCAGTGGTCCCCGGGTGCGGTGGTGGTGGTGGCGGGAGCCGCGCTGGTAACGCTGTTCATCGGCGTATATCCGGAACCGCTGGTTCATTACGTGACCCAGGCTGCAACATTTACCTGGCTCCGGTAGGGGCGCCGCAGCATCGGATCCGGTAGGATGAGAATTCTGGAACATTCGGCCCGGCTGTCCGGGGAGGGGGTCTCGAACGTGAGTGAACCCAAGATAGCTCCCGGTGGCCTTGGGGACCCGTTTCAAACCGTGGC
Source organism: Clostridia bacterium (assembly GCA_049964315.1). GTDB lineage: Bacteria > Bacillota > Sulfobacillia > Sulfobacillales > JAIMBI01 > JAKATP01. The sequence continues at coordinate 5,293 of JBMFXK010000155.1, forward strand.
GGACGACCTGCGGGTAGTGGATCTGCGCCTCGGCGAGGTGCTGCGCCAGGAGAACGCGATGGTGCAGCGGGTGGCGGACCATCTCCTGGCCGCATCCGGAAAGCGTGTGCGGCCGTCGCTCGTGATACTGGCGGCGCGCGCAGCGGCGACGGACCAGCCGCCGCCCATCGCGGTGGCCGTGGCTGTGGAGCTGATTCACATGGCCACGCTGGTGCATGACGACATCGTGGACCGCGGCGAGGTGCGGCGTGGGCTGCCGGCCCTGCGCACCGCCTTCAGCGACCAGGTGGCGGTGCTGGCCGGCGACTTCCTGTTTGCCCGGGCGTTCGAGCTTCTAGCCGCCACCGGCCAGCCCAAAGTGGTGGAGCTTGCGGCCAACGTCGTGCACGTCATGTGCGTGGGTGAGATCCAGGAAACGCTGGAAGTGGGGCAGATGCCCACCGAGGCCGAATATTTGCGGCGTATTGACGGCAAGACGGCGCACTTTCTGGCCGCCAGCTGCCGGCTCGGCGCGCTGGCGGTCAAGGCGCCTCCGTCAGTCCGGGAGGCGCTTACCGAGTACGGGCAGCATGTGGGCATGGCGTTTCAGATTTATGACGATCTCCTGGACCTTATTGCCGATCCGATGAAGCTGGGCAAGGCGGTGGCCTCCGACTTCCGGCAGGGGGTGGTGACGCTGCCGGTCGTGTATGCGCTGGAGCGCTGGCCGCACCCGGAGGAGCTCGTGGAGGCGCTGCGCAGCCACGAAGACTCGGGCCGGAAAGCGGCCCTCGACATCCTTGCCAAGACCGGGGCGATAGAGGACACCGAGCGGATGGCCGAAGCGCATGTCGCCGAGGCCACGCGAGCGCTGCTGGCGTTGCCCAAGAGCCCGTCGCGGGATTCTCTCGAACAGCTGGCCGGCTTCGTCGTCTCACGCGCCTACTGACGGGCGTTGGAAGAGGGAAGGAGGGCGTGATGGATCGTCGGCCAGATGCCGCCAACGGTACGTCGGGCCGCCGTATCCCGGACGCCACCGTACGGCGCCTGCCCGCCTACCTCCGCACCCTGGAGGAGGCGGGCGACACGCGTTTTACCTCGCAGGAATTGGGTCGGCGCACGGGGTTTTCCTCCGAGCAGGTCCGTAAGGACCTCGCCTATTTTGGCGCCTTCGGCACCCGGGGCGTGGGGTATGAAGCCAGGGTGCTGGCCGGCGAGATCCGGCGCATTCTTGGTCTTGACGCCGGACTCAGAGCCGTGCTCATCGGCGTCGGCCACCTCGGCACGGCGCTCGCGAACTTCATTCCCGGAACCCACAAAGACGTTCAGATAGTGGGTCTGTTTGATGCCGACCCCAAGAAGGTGGGGACGGAGGTCGCCGGTTCGCCGATCTGGGACATCGATCGACTGGACATGGTGGTGGCGCGCGAGTCCGCCTCGCTCGGCATCATCGCCGTGCCGAGCGAGGCGGCCCAGAGCGTCGCCGAGCAGTTGATGGCGGCCGGTGTGCGGGGCATCTTGAACTTCGCGCCCACGGCTCTCGTGGTCCCCGATTCCATCTACGTCCGCAAC
>JBMFXK010000156.1:0-6841 GCA_049964315.1 Clostridia bacterium
CTAGGGTCACACGGATGGCCCGTGCGTCGGCACTGGGCATATCCTGCGACCACTCACTCACAAACGGGTGGGTCAGGGTGGGATCGGACGGGGCGGACATCGCGCACGCTCCCGGAATCGCCATGGAACGAGCCAATCGCTTTCGGGGGAGCGAGGCAAGGCTTCCAGACCCATAGCCACCCGCTTCCCACCGGCCAGGACGTGCCGGGCGACGGGTTGCCCGACCTTGAGTGGTACCGAAGACACTGCAGGGCATCGGGTATGCCTTGCAGGCTTAGGGCTCCCCGGTCAGGGTTCTTGCATTGAGAGGTCAGAGATCGCGGTAATGGCGCCATGGGCGATGCTGACAACGCCGGTTACCTGGTAGGGATGGCCGTTCAAGGTGATGTTGGCCGTCAACGTTGCGTGTCCCTGCTGAGTGGTGCCGCTGAGGGCGGTTACGGCAAGACCGGTAACAGTGCCCTGCATGCCGGCTAACTTGGTGGTCAGCGGTCGGGCGGCCACCGGAACCGACGCGAGGTCGGCCTGGGTAACTGCAAAGTGCGTTGGGACGATGTCGGCGACGGTTGACCCGACGGCCTTGGCAAGCGGCCGGTCGCTAATCTGATGAGCAACACTCACGGGAACAGCGGCCGTTTCCGTGCCGTGCCAGAGGACAATAGGATGCTGATGCAGCAGCCGATCCAGCACTTGACTGCCGGCGGCGTGCACAGCCGCCGGGACGATCGACAGGGGGTTGCTCCTCACATAGAAAAGGGCCCCGCCCACGACAACGACGAGGGTCCCCACAAGCACCAGGACGTGGCGAATGATGCGCACACTCTTCCTCCTTCGTGAAATTAGCAGCCATAACGTCTCCAGCGAGAACATCAAACACGCCGACGTCCAGGCAATGGCATACGGGTCTCCGTGACGGGAGTCCGGCGATGATGAGGGCCGCGGAGTCCTAAGAACAGTTCAGACCTACGCGCGACGAAGACGCGCCCGGTTCAGGCCACGAACACGCGAGGGTTTGGCCGAATGGGACCGGCATGATGCACACTGGCCATTCTGGTCACGGGGTGAGTCCCTCATGAGACCAGAAGGCCCACCGCCTCACCCTTTGTCTGCGCCCAAACCGGCCGGGGCAGGCGGCCACTTGCTGCAGTCGCCAGCAGGCGGCGGATGGATGGCAGTCCGCCGCCTTGCCGTGCGCCCTCCGGGAAGATTGGCCGCGGATATAGGGTTCACCAGGACCTGGGAAAACTGGGCGGCCAGCTTTCGCTGAAGCCCGACGTCGTCAAGACGAAGTTCATTTAGGGTCGAGGATCTTGAACCGGACTCCGGTGGGGGGCGATTTCCGCGACTACTGCAAAGCTCCGCCCCGCATCGCCAGTCCGTTCCGCCGACTTCGCCACCAACCCGGCGTGCCTCGCGGGCGACCGCCTGGCCTGGTTCCGCGTCTTATGCCTGTCCGGGCGCTGGCGCCCGCGACCCCGGCCCGTTTGCGCGACACGCGCTTCCGGACGGCAGGCCGGCTGGTGGGGTCCGGTCGCCGCGTCATCGTGCGGCTCACAGGGGTAGCCGCGGCCCGGTTTTCGGACGAGGGCCATGGCCGGGTGCCAGCACCTCGCGCTGCCGGACGCCGCTCCGCTGGCGCGTACCTCCGCTCCCTGCGCTGCTCGGGATGCGGGGCGTTGTCAGTGTCTCCGGGACGGCCGCGGCGGCCGGATCTCGTTCCGGAGCCCGAGCCGACGTCTCGAACCCGGCGCCCCGGGTTCAGCGCCCCCAGTCCGTTACGCGAGGCTACTGAAAAGCTTGGGCCCGTGGGAAAAGCAGGGACCGGGACGGCTCACGCTTGTCCGTCAGGGATGTTTTGCGCAACCAGGTGGAGGCAGTCCGGGTGGGCGGAAGGCGGAGACGAGGACCCAGATGATAATGCGAGCCCGCGGCACGATGAGGGCTATCGAGCGGGCGATGAACGCGTCGGTGCTGTCAGATCTGGGCCGCCTCACGTGAGCTCGCGACCGGACGGTCCGGGGGTGCGTTGACGCCAGGTTACCCACACGGGTCGGTAGGAATGGGGGGTGGTGCCGGTCCTTCCATCGGCGGCAAGGACCGGGGCAGGGCAAGTCCCCGAGCCCGGGGCCGGAGCAATTGACGGGGAAATAAACTTGACCTACGGTGATGTCCCGGTACAAGCCCGGGCGGACCGTCTCGCTTCCAATGGTTCTGGTGTCAGTTGTCAATGCCTACGCAAGCGTGTGGCGGCGTGTAGGGGTGCGGTGCGGGGCTCAGGCCGCCGTGCCGGAGGTTCGGGTCCGTCGAGGAGAGATGGGGCCTTCGCGCGCACCTGCCGAACCCTGGCCCCTGCGCGAATCGCGATCGGCACCAGATGCAAACGACTAAATTCCAATGTGCGGCGCTAACGGGACCACACCATGTTTAAGGAGCGCGACCGGTGAGCACGGATCGGGTAATCGCGACGTGGGGGGCGGTCACCCTGCGGACAGGCCATCCCTTGGAGGCCAAGGTGGAGGGCGTGCAGGTCCCTGTGGCGCCACTGATGGGCTACAGCGGAGCGCTGGTCCTGGAGTTGAGGGGACCGCGTCACCAGCGGGAGGCGTTTTTGGCGGCGCTCAGCCGGAGCGGCGATTTGGGACGCGTCCATACGGAGGGACGACGCGACGTCCTCGTGGTTCCGGCGGACCTGCAACGGCGCGTGATAGTGGGCTGGCTCGCGCCCGAGGGGCTGCCTTTGGATGGTGGGTGGGCGCTTGTGCGTATGCGAAAGCCTTGGCGCCTGGTGCCTGTTCGCTGGACCGGACCTGACACGGGAACGGCATTGGCCCACGGAACTGCGGTCGGCTTGGATCCCCTCATGTGGACCGTCCGGAGCCCCGTCAGAATCGAGATGTCCGATGGGCGCACGTGGCATGGGGTGCGGGTGCCAGACGAGCACTGGGAGGACGCGGCCTGGTCGGCGGTGCTGCACGACACCGAGCGTCGGGTGGAAGGACGGCTCCCTCCGCTCCGAGGACCAACGATCCAGTTGGAGCCACCGCCTGCGCCGGGTTGGGAGTTGGGGCCGCTGCGCCGGACCAGCAGCGGGGTACGCTGTTCTATCCGGTGGCCCGGCTTGGTGAATGGACGAACCGCTCTGTGGCAGGTCTCGGTCGAGTCCGACGCCGTGCACGTCGCCTATCAGACACGCGGAGCGGGTCTGTGGAGGCTGCACATCCGGGAGGATGGGTTGACCTGGGATCCGCCTAATCTCGAACGCCTGGAGTCGGCAAATCCGGGTCGGGTCCTGACGCGGGCCGAAGGGCAGGCACTGAGTTCCCTGGGATGGCATTGGCCGTTACCCGCCGTTCCCAACGCATGGCGGACTGCCACCCAGCGGATCGGCCGTCTCGCCCGCGATCCGCAGGAAACCTGGTGGGGCGAGGAGCTGTGCACCCACACGGGATGGCACGGCATTAGCCCACGCTTCGACTGGCAGGTGCACCTTCACGATCTTGAGGACACGACCGTGCCGGAGGCTATACCCACATGGGATCTGGCAGGTCCCGACGGCCGGGGGATCGCCGATGGGTTGCAGTGGCGCACCGTAACGGGCTCCGCAACGCTCTTTTGCTACGCATCCGGAGAGGTGGAGGTGGCCGGCGCCGTGGTCGGGGTCGTCGTCGTGCCCGAGTCACGAGATATCTTTGTCGACACGGGATGCCGGAAATGATGGGCCTGCCCAAGCGAGGCGTGTCGGGCAAGCGGCGCGATCTCCGTGCCCAGCACGTGCTGCCGCCGGGCTCATGGTCATCACGTCCTTCGGTCCGGTGCGCCTTGCGGGGGTGCTCCGGGACGTCATGCAACAAGCGGCTACCCTCCGCCGGGCCCTGAGCTGTTGGCCGAGGGCGGCACGGCAAATCTACGCTGTTTACCCATGGTGCATTCCCTCGTTCGGCGCGTTCCCGCCGATGCGGTCGCCCCGATGATCGTGGTCGAATTGCCGGATGAAGCGATGCACCCCGCGGTAGCGTGAGACGCGGTTCCATCCGGGGATCCACAGCGTCAGCGCCAGCTCCACCCAGAAGAGGGACCCGATGGTGAGCGCTAGAGCATCCGGCGCCGCCGAGTTCGCCACAAACGGCCACTGCTAAACCCTGGCGGATATGGTGATCCACCACGCTTCCGGTTACCCGGTTATGGCGGGATGGATGATGCCCAAACCTCCTCCCCTGCAGATCTTGGTCGCCGTCGCTCTGCAGCGGGCCACTCTCCCTGGTGCTCGCCACCGTCTACCTCCACGACGCGCGCGGCCGCAGACCATCACCAGCCTCAGCCGGGTCGACTATCCGGTGCAGCGACCGTGGTACCAGGGCGCGCGCAGGAACAGGCAACGCGGAGCCCCATGGGGCGGCATGCAACAGCCCGACGCCGCGCATCCTCCCTCCGACCGTCTACCGGGGTGCACAACCGGGGAGCCGGATGCGCGCATTGCGCACGTCCGGCTCTGAGGGTGAGACGCTCCCCAGACGACCGCGCCCTGAGGCTCTTTTCTACCTACCAGCGGCCGTGTGTGACGGGCCAGCGGAGCCCCACGAAAAATGTCAACCAGCACAGGCCTTCGACAAAAGCGGCCCAGAATGTCTGGCGGGACACTCGCATTCTTGGAAGCCCGACCCACGAGCCCACGTACTCTGGGTGCCACGAACAGGGCGGGTCCGGTCTGGCCCCGACCGCGTCCTGTTCGAGATAGCGCCTCGGCGTCTCCTATCCCCGTCGCATTAGACCGGGACGAGCACCAAAAGGAGGCTCTGGGCGGTCGCAGCGAGGCGCAGGGGATCGAACTTGGTCACGATGGCGTCCGCCTCGACCTGCTCTGCGCGCTCGGCGTGCCAGTGGCCCGACAGCGAGGTGTGCAAGAGGACGGGCAGCATTTTCGTGCGCGGATCCGCTTTGAGCCGCCGCGTGAGCGTGTACCCGTCGAGCCGGGGCATTTCCACGTCGATGATGAACAGATGGGGAACCGGCTCACCGGCCTCCAGCGCGTCCCACAGGGCCTGGCCCTCGGCAAACGAACGGACGGCCACCCCGAGCGGCATGAGCGCCTTCTCCACCTGCTGGCGGGCGACCGCCGAGTCGTCGGCCAGCCAGATCGTCTGCCCGCTCAGCGCCGGCACGGCGCCCGCCTTGTTCGTCGGATACGTGGGCGGGGCGACCTGCGCCAGAATTTGCTCGAAGTCGATCAGCTGCACGATGCCCAGATTCGGGTGATCGATGATGCCGGTGAACCGCCGGCCGTCCTCCTCGCTCTGCCCGAACACCGATGGGAGCGGCTCCACCTGATTCCACCCGACGCGCACCATCCGTTCAACTTCCGCGACCTCAAAAGCTTGCACCGACTGATTGAACTCGGTGACGATGAGGAACGCTGGGTCCGCCTGGTGGGACAGCTCAAGAGCATCCGCCAGCGCGACGATGGGCACGGTCTGGCCCCTCAAGCGGATAAACCCGCTGAGCCATGGGTGCTGGCCGGATACCAGCTCCACCTCGGACCGAGACAGCACCTCGCGGGTCTTGTAGACGTTGATGCCGTAGCGCTGACTTGTTCCGAGGCGGAATACGAGGATCTCCATCTGGTTCGATCCCGCGCGGAGGATGCCGTCGTCGCGCGCGGGCACCTCCTCGACCCCGTGTGCGGGCACCAGGCGTCGCACGTCCAGCATGAGGGCAAGCCGCCCGTCGCCGAGCATGGCGACGCCGCTCAGCCACGGGGTCACCGTCGCCAGCGAGGCCACGGGCTTGACCACGACTTCCTGCTGACCCTGCACTTGATCGACGGCCAGAGCGGCCTCCGTGCTCCCGTCGCGGACCCGCACGAGGAATCCGGGACCCGGATGGGTGACCGTCGGCTCCAAGAGGTCCAGGAGGTTGTACACGGGCAGGGGAGACTGGGCCGCGGTGGGCACACTTGCCTGGCCGAGTGCCGTCGCGACGTGGGCCTCAGCGACTTCCTCGATGCGCTCGACGGTAAACACCGGGAGGCCCACGGTCCAGGGACCCACCTGGAGTAGCAGCGCGGTCATAATCGCCATAGTCATGGGGAGTTCGAGATGGAAGGTCGTCCCCTGACCCGTTTCGCTCTCGACGCTGATGGTGCCGTGAATTGTATCAAGAAACGCGCGCACGGCATCGAGCCCCACGCCGCGGCCGGAGAGGTCGGTGATCTGCTCGGCGGTGGACACTCCGGGGCGGAACAGGAGGTCCGCCAGCGCCGTCTCCGAGGCCTGGGCGGCTTCGTCGGCCGTCATCCACCCCTCGTGGATGGCCTTGTCCCGCAAGCGCTGCCAGTCAATACCCGCGCCGTCGTCCGCCAGTTGGATGTGGACGTGGCCCTGGCTCGCGTAGGAGATGACGCGGATGGTGCCCGTTTCCGGCTTGCCGGCGTGCCGGCGGACCTCCGGGGACTCAATTCCGTGGTCGCAGGCGTTGCGCAGCAGATGCAAAAGCGGCTCGTGGAGCCGGTCCATCACCAACCGGTCCAATTCGGTGTCGCCGCCGCGCGTCTCGAGCCGGATCGTCTTGTGCAGCTGCGTCGCAATGTCATGCACGGCGCGCGGGTAGTGCCGGAACAGGGTGTCGAGCGGCAGCATCCGCGCCCGGAGCGTCGTCTGCTGCAAATCGAGCGCGCGCCGCCGCAAATGCCCGAGAACCGCCCGAAGGTTGGTTCGCTTGTCCTCCCCGAGGAGGTGGTCCGCCTGCGCCTGATCGAGGAGGAGCTCGCCCAAGCCCTCGAGGATCCGCTCGATCGTCTCGGCGCCGATCCGGATCGTGGCGTCCTGGGCCACGCCGGGCTTACCTG
>JBMFXK010000157.1:0-6806 GCA_049964315.1 Clostridia bacterium
GCTGCACTTCCCCGCTCTGGAGCAGACGGTGATGAAGCGCTGGTTTCGGCCCCTGAAGCAGCCGTCCTACCGCAGCTTCGTGTTCGTGGCGCCGGACGACATCCCTACCAATGCACGGTTGGCGGGATTTCGGGTAATCGAGGTGTCGGAGCTCGAGACGTCTGTCGACTATACACGACCGGAACTCACGGTCCGCGTCATGCTGCAGTTTCAAATCTTCCAGGGAACGTTGTCGACAATGCCGTACCAGGCTCGACTCGACCTGCGCGACGACCTGATAGGCCGCGGCCGTTACCTTTTGAGCCGGGGAGCCAACGCGTGCTTTCAGGCCCCGATACAGTGGGTCAGGCTTCAAAAACCCTGAGAGCACACGTGTTCAGCAATGATTGCACAATTTGTATTGTGTTAGCAGGAAGTTCCAGTGTATTGGGGGAAACCCTCTCTGAGATATCATCGCGCGGGGGGATTCCGATGATTGGAACCCGCATCAGGGCCTTGCGTGAGCAGAGTGCGATGAGCCAGGCCGAACTGGCAGAACGCATCCCCCTCTCGCAGAAACAGGTTTCCCGCATCGAGCGCGATAATTACGTGCAGCTGCCCCGCCACACCCTCATCCGCATCGCGGAAGTTCTCGAGATCCCGCTGGCCACCGGCGAGGTGAACGCCTGGCTCGGGCACTCGGCCTACGCGCCGCTGGTGCGTCCGGGGCTTCCCCTGCCGAAGGACCTGGAGGACTGGCTGGCGTGGGCATCCTCCCTGCCCGTCGCCGTCATGGATCCCGCCGGCGCGGTGCGCCACCACACCCCCCTCTTCGGGCAGCTGTGGACGCATGAGTGTCGTCGCTCCGGCAACCTGACAGTGTGGGCACTGGAGCCGTCGTCGCCGCTGGGCGCGAGGGACCGCCGGCGTCTGTTGGCCTGGCATTGGGGGCTTCTGCGCTACGCGCGCTGCGAGCCCTGGGTCGAGGACGTGGAGCAGATGGTGGCGAGATTCGGCGCCCAGGCCTTGGCGCTATGGGACAGCGTCGCCAAAGACACCCTCCTGCCGGCGGACTTTTCCCCGTCTCCCTGGCACCTGCAAGATGAGACGCTGGGTGAACTGTCGTTCCGGGTCGCCATCAGCCAGCCCACCTGGCGCCCTGACCTGCAAGTGCTGGTATTTCATCCCTACGATGCCAGAACCCGCCTCTGGTGCGAGGACCATCTGGCAGACGCCGCCGCCGCGGCGAGCCCGGCACCGTTATCATTCGAGGTTCCGGGCTAAGCCGGTGTGCGCGCTCGCATAGCTTCTAGGGAAGCCTCCCCGAATCCTCGGAAAGAGGTACAATCTATTCCATGGCCCAGGCGGCGCCACAGCGTCGTCTTGCGCCCCGATCAAGCACGATCTCGGCCAAATTTCTAGACGGAGTGGTGCGCATGATTTACAAGCACGATGTGTTGGTCGTCGGTGCCGGCCTGGCCGGCATGCGAGCAGCCATCGCGGCTCAGCAGCACGGCGTCGATGTCGCCATTGTCTCCAAAGTTTATCCGGTCCGTTCCCACTCCAATGCCGCCCAGGGCGGCATCAATGCGTCCTTGGGCGAAGGAGACACCTGGGAGTCGCACGCGTACGACACCGTGAAGGGCAGCGACTACCTCGGCGATCAGGATGCCATTGAGATTCTGGCCAAAGAGGCGCCGCAGGCCGTCCTGGAACTGGAACACTGGGGCGTCAACTTCAGTCGCGATGAGACGGGCCATCTGGGCACGCGCAACTTTGGCGGGGCCTCGCAGGCCCGCACCTACTTTGTGGCCGACATCACCGGGCAGGCGCTCCTGCAGGTGATGTTCGAGCAGCTGGTGCGGTCGGGCCTCAAGATGTACAACGAGTGGTTTGTCACCAGCCTGGTGGTGTCTGACAACCGCGTCATCGGTGTGCTGGCCATGGATATGCGCAGCGGGCAGCTGCACGGCATCACGGCCAAAGCGGTCGTCATTGCGAGCGGCGGCATGGGTCGCGTCTTCGAACCGTCCACCAACGCGCTCATCTGCACCGGAGACGGGATGGCCATCGCCTACCGGGCCGGTGCCCAGCTCATGGACATGGAAATGATGCAGTACCACCCCACCACCCTAAAAGGGTCGGGGGCTCTCCTGACCGAGGGGGCCCGGGGAGAGGGCGCCTATCTCCTGAATGCCAATGGCGACCGGTTCATGAAGACGTATGCGCCGAACAAGATGGAGCTTGCGAGCCGCGACGTCGTCTCCCGCGCCGAGCAGACCGAGATCAACGAGGGCCGCGGCGTCGACAACTGCGTACTGCTGGACTGCCGCCACCTGGGCCGCGACCTCATCATGACCAAGCTGGGCCAGATCCACGAACTTGCGCTGGAGATGGCCGGGGTTGACATCGTCACCGATCCGGTGCCGGTGCGGCCGGGATTCCACTACCCCATGGGCGGCATCAAGACCGACAGCTGGGGGGAGACCACGCTGCCTGGACTCTACGCCGCTGGCGAGGCCGCGTGCATCAGCGTGCACGGGGGAAACCGCCTCGGCGCCAACTCCCTGCTGGACACGGTGATCTTCGGCCGCCGGGCGGGCACCGCCGCGGCGGAAGCCGCTGCCAAGCTGGCCGGTCAAGACGTGCCGGAGGCATCGCTGCGCGACGAGGAGCGCCGTATTCAAGAGCTGGCTGACCGTCCCGACCGGGGTCAGTTTGCGGCCAAATTGCGGTGGGACATGGGCGTCGGCATGGTGACGCACTGTGGCGTGTTCCGGGAGCAGAAGGGCCTCGAGGCGTGTGGGGACCTGCTGCATGAATTGAAGGATCGCTACACCCAGGTGCACGTCGGGGACAAGGGCCGCGTCTTCAACACCAACCTGCTGTCGGTTCTGGAGCTTCGCAACATGCTGGACCTGGCCGAGGCGGTACAGCTTACGGCCGTTACCCGGACCGAGAGCCGTGGGGCTCACACTCGTCTTGACTACCCGGACCGGGACGACGAGCACTGGCTCAAGCACATCATGCTCGAGTACAGCGAAGAGGGGCCGAAGATCAGCTACCGCCCGGTGACCATCACCCAATGGGAGCCCCAGGTTCGCACGTACTAGGCCTAAATCGTACGAAGGTAGGTGTTGTCGCCCATGGACGTCAAGCTGAAAGTGCGCCGCCAGAACCCGGAGGCGGATGACAAACCGTACTGGGCCGATTACGGTGTCGAGGTTCCAAGTTACTACACCCTTCTCGACGCCCTCTTGAAGGTGCGGGAGGAGGTCGACGAGACGCTGGGTCTGCGCTGCTCGTGTCGCAGCCACATCTGCGGATCATGCGGCATGCGCATCAACGGACACGCCGGCCTGGCGTGCAAGACCAAGCTCTCCGACATCAGCCACGAGACGGTCACGGTTGAGCCGATGGGCAACATGCCCGTCATCCGCGACCTCGTGGTTGACCTCGAGCCTTTCTGGAACAAGCTCTACAGCATCAAGCCGTATCTCCAGCCGGCCACCGAGCCGCCGGAGCGGGAATACGTGGTGCCTCAGGACTCGATGCTGCACCTCGACGGCGTCGTGAACTGCATCATGTGCGGGGCCTGCGTCTCCGACTGCGAATCACTGTCGGTCAATCCCATCTTCATCGGTCCCACCGCCCTGGCCAAGGAATATCGCTTCGTGGCCGATCCCCGCGACGCGGCCGATCTGGACCGGCTGTCGCAGATGAACGGCCCCGGCGGTGTCTGGGACTGCACACACTGCTTTCAGTGCGTGGAGGTCTGCCCCAAGGACGTCGCTCCGATGGACCGCATCATGGCCATGCGCCGGATGATGATGGACATGGGCATGGAGCAGCACAACGGGGCCAAGCGGGCCAACGCGTTTATGGATCTGGTTGGGAGCTATGGACGTCTCGACGAGACCCGGCTTCTGATGCGGAGCGTCTCCGGTCTCGGCGAGCTCATGAGCTTCTCCAAAGTGGGCTGGCGGGCCCTGTGGAAAGGCAAACTGCCGCCCCTTAAGCCGCACCGCATCCCCAACGCGACCGCCATCCGCCGTATCCTCGACCGTGCCAAGACCCAGCGGCCGCGGCGCTTCAAGGTTCATCAGGCTCAACAGGAGGGAGTGCGCGCATGAAGTACGCCTTTTACCCCGGATGCGTGGCCAAGGGAGGTACACCAGAGCTGTACCAGGCCATGACCGCCGTCGGGGAAAAACTGGGCCTGGAGCTTGACGAGCTGAGCGGTGCAGCCTGCACGGGTGCCGGGGTCATCACCGAGCGCGATCCGTTCGCCGGTGACGTGGTAAACAGCCGGACGTTTGCGATGGCGGAGACGCTGGGACTTCCCATCATGACCATCTGCAGCACCTGCACGGGTGTCATGATGGGAGTCAAGGGCCGGGTCGATCCCCATGACGAGTACCGCGAGCGCGTGAATCAGCTGCTGGCCGATGAGAATCTGCACTACAGCGGCCACACGGATGTCAAACACTTGCTGTGGGTGTTGGTGGAAGACCTCGGCCTCGACAAGCTGCGCCAGATGGTCGTGAATCCCCTACACGGCATGCGCCTGGCCCCGTTCTACGGGTGCTACGTGGTACGGCCCACCAAGGACGTCGACCCTCTGCGCCTCGGCCGTATGGGCTACCTGGAACGCGTGATTGAAGTCCTCGGCGCCGAACCGGTGGAAGAGTACCGCGGCAAGGACAAGTGCTGCGGCTTCCCCCTGCTGGAGACGAACCGCCGCGGGTCGCTGGCGCTGACGGGAAAGCGGCTGGCAGAGGCTCGGGACGCCGGGGCCGACGCACTCATCACCCCCTGCCCGCTCTGCCACTTGAATCTCGATGGGCAGCAGCCGGAGACTCCGGATGCCGGCCAGGTCGAGGCCATGCCCGTCATGCACCTGCCCCAGGCGATCGGTCTGGCCATCGGCATTGCTCCCGAGCGACTCGGGCTGCATCGCCACATCATCGACACCAAGAAGGTGCTGGCCAAGGTCGCGGTCGCTGGTTAGCGCCCCACCCGATGAGCGTCCTCGCGTATGCGGGGGCGCTCCTTTTATTTCCCCCACCGGGTCTCCAGCAGGCGGCGCATCCCGTCTGATTCCCGCTGCCAGGCTCGGGTCAGCCGGTCGAGCTCCTCACGGCCGCGTCTTCGCAACGCATACATGCGCACACTGCGTCCCGTAGAGGAGTGATCTTCCCAGGACTCCAGCATCCCGTCGGACTCCAGCGCCTGCAGCAGCGGATACAGGGTCCCGTCGCCGATCTGGATCGCGCCCCCAGAACCTTCGGTGATCAACCTTCCTATTTCATACGCGTGTCGGTTGCCCCCCTCCAGAACCGACAGCACGGCCAGGCGGGGAATCGACGTACTCCCAGAGCGGGCCAAGGTCACCCCTCGCTTTCGAGCTCTTTATACCTCGATTCCGAGCTCCTTTCCAGATTGTGAGGCGTCTTGCGTTCCCCGGGACGCCGCCATACACTTTAGATTGGTAAGGGCGATGGTTCGTGCACTCGTGTCAAAAGGTGTCCCCCGGCCACTGCCGGCGACGCAGCGGCCTGCGGAACGCCAGCCCAAGGAGGTTTTGCATGGAGATTACGATTACCCCAGCCGCCGAAAAGGCGTTCACCAATCTTGCCGGCGAGCGTGGCGCCACCTACATCCGTGTGTGGGCCGGACAGGCGTGCGGCTGTGGCCGCATCGGCTACCGGATGGCCGTCGAAGAGGGCCCGGAGGACCAGGACACCCTGATTCCGGCGGGGTCCCTTAATCTCGTGGTGGCCCCGGAGTGTGGACCGCACCTGGAGGGCGGCGTCATCGACTATATCGATGAGCCCCTTCGTTCGGGATTCACGATCGAAAATCCCAATGTGCCCTCCGGCTGCTCCTGCGGGGGGAATCACTAAGAGAAGCCCGACCAGTCCTGGAGGGTGTCCCCGCCTCTCGCCAACGCAGCGAGGGGCGGTTCTCGTTTCTCATGCATGCGGGCCGCGTCTTACCAGGCGAGAATCTCCGGATGGCGGCGACGGTCTCGGCCCATGACGGATCCGCCCCAAGACCGATGGCGCCCGGACGTGCATCCCCTACCATGTGGGCAGGAGGGGTGACCATGCGGGATGACGGGGTCATTGACGAGGCATATGAACAGCTTCATGCCACGGGCCCTGAGTTTGACGGATGGCTGTCTAATCACGGGCCGATGGCCGCCGAGGCGATGGTGCGGCATGGCCACGCCTCCGAGGTACAGAAGTGGCTCGACGGTTATGTCCGCCGCCTGGAGCCACTTCCCCGAGGACAGTCCCCCATCGGCGATGACTGGCAAGGAGCCCTGGGCGATGCGCGCCGCATCGGCGACTGGACGTCCTATTTCGTGCGGTCGGTGTCCGAGCGTCCATGGCGCGACGTCTTGAACGTATGGTGGCCGCGCCTGCTTCCGGGCCTAGCTGCTGCCGCCACCCATGGAGTCATCCGGGTGGGCCACGCGGTCCGCACGTTGATGCAGGACGGAGACAGCCCCACCCGGGTGACCGAACTGGCGCACGGTCTCGCCTACTGGGCGGCACGCTGGCAGGCGGTGCCGGGAGCGAAGGATGCCTTCAATGGCGGCTCGGCGGTCGATGGCGCGCTGACGCCTCACGAGGTACTGCAGCACCTGCCCCGCCTGTCTCCGCAGAGTGGGGGCATCCGCGAGCGCTTCGACCGCCTCGCGGACATGACCGCCTGGCCCTCAGCGGCAGCGGTCCTGCGCCTGCCAGTTGCGCCGGAGGAGACAGAAGGCTGGCTGGCCGGCCTGGTCGATACAGCCGTCGTCAACTACCTGTGGTATG